>NZ_JAGHZN010000005.1:0-157365 GCF_017746735.1 Roseofilum sp. Guam
TAAATCTACTGAATATGCTTTCATTGCCTCTTCCTACCTCTCCTATTTCTTCACCTTATATTGTACCTCATTACAGCGCTTCGCGCTGTAAGGATCTTCTTTAATCGCATCCAGAATCTTTGTCACTTGCTTTCCTAGCCCGGACGAGGCTATTTTTCTGGCATCTTTTTCTGCTTGCTTAGTAAACACGATCTCCCATTCATCTATTTCATCCATTTAAAATATCTCTAATTATTGATTCATCAATACAATCTTCTATGGGAGTTTGTCCACCCTCTTTAATAGATTCAGACATCCCAGATATAGATTGCAAATAAAGAGTTTCTTGAAGTGCATTCCAATCTTTTTCACTAATCACAATAGCATTACCGGCTGAACCTTGTAATAAAATCGGCTGATCATTTTGAATCGCTCGATCAACCAATTCATCAATTATATCAGCGTATTGATTTTGTGAAATGGTTTCCATTTAATTCCCCTTCTTGATAGACCAATGATAAACTAAGCGAAGCAACTCATTATATGGTAACTCATGATTCCATGTTCTCCTTAGTTAACTTTTTCAAGTTCAAATTCTAAACGAAGCCAGTCTTGTTGATAACCATTAATAGCTTCATTTACTAAATAATCTCTATTTCTTTTTGTCCAAGTTTCTAAACCTTTCTCTGAGAAAGGGAGTAAAATATTATAAGCCATAGTCATTAAGCATTGAAAGCGTTGACTCAAATCACTACATTCAGTTGGGGCTGCATCAACATGATTTGCCTGTAAAGATAATTGTTTCATGTCCATCTCTAGTTGTGACATACGATTTATATAAGCATCTTCATCTATTTGTTTTTCCTTAAAGAGATCTGTTAATTGAATTGATTCGTCCGCAATAGGTTTTGTGCGAATTAAGATATCATGGATTGTATCTAAGTAGACTTCCTTGGTAAGCTGATTGTTAGTAAAAAAAATCGCACGATCTGAATAATCTTGGTTCCAGTCAATAACAGTTTCACGATCAATGTCTTCTCCTTCTAGCTTAATAGGAGAGAACTGAGGGGCAAGTTTCTTGCAAATCCATTGGGTTCTACAAATCCAGTTTCCAGAGCTTACATCATCTGGAGAAAGATACAAGAACAACCAAATCACGTGAGCCTCTTCCCCTTGCCAGCGCCTCTTCATTTCCTTAGTTGAATGGTATTGGCTAACTCTTAACTCAGAAGTAGCTGTTTTCACAATTTCTATGATTTCAGATGTTGTATATTCTTTACTGAAAAGAATCTCCGCACGATATCTCTTTGCTTGAGCATGACTGAGATCTTTAAGTGAAAGTATTGTATAGTCGTTAGTTGCAGCAAATTTATTGATAAAACTTTTTATTTTTTCGAGGGATTGAGTATTGATTTTCTGCTCAAATGGAACCTTGAGCTTCCATCCTTTTGAAGTGTTTTCTATATTGGTCTTATTCACTGCTTGCCAATACGCATTTTCTCCTTCATCATCATATAAAATCACTAAAACCGGTAATGAATGCTTCTGCCAGTATTCTAAGTGTTCTCTCTTGCCACGAAAAACAAATCCATGAGCCGTTTTTTCCTTAAACCAACTCTTTCCAGATTTGATCTGGAGAGCAATTAGCTTACCTGTTGGTGTATTATTCTCAACAACTTCAACGTGAGCATCAATACCATAGTCCTCTATAGGTTGCTCACGAAAGATCCACCCTAAGCGCTTCAAGAGAAGTTGAGTCCCAGCAACTCCAATCCTTCCAGTATGAGAATTTGAATCAGTTTTCATAATTGAGGGAATATCTAGGATAATCTAGCCAACTTTTAAGAATGTCGCATGTGCGATATAATATTTATTGCCAGAATAACTATACTGAAAACTACGGATAAATGTCAAGCGATTATCATAGGCGCTATCAACATAACACCACTTGAGTAGATGTTCGAGCAAAACTTCTAAGCGATTTTCCAGTTGCTGCCGCTCGCTGCGTCCCAATGCTAAGATTTTCTCTTCAATATTTTCCCAATCTATTGCCTCTAAATCCCCGTTGGCAATCAAGCGAGATGGTTTCTCAGTCCAGAGGACAAAATCCTGTTCATATAGAGAAGTTTTGATGGCCTTCACTCTCTATGACTCCGAAACAAATTGGATTGTTAATTACTTCAATCTATTTTACAATTATTTTACCCATTAGCCATGACCAGCGCGAAGCACTTATATTAATGATGAAAGGAATCTGGCTCGAAAATCAAAACCTGCAACTGCGAACCGACTTACCCACCCCCACTCCTCCAGAGGGAGAAGCATTAGTCAAAGTGTTGCGGGCGGGAATTTGTAATACAGATTTAGAACTGATGCGTGGATACTATCCCTATACGGGGATTCTCGGTCATGAATTTGTGGGTGTTGTGGCGGAAGGGCCGGGAAATTTACTCAATCAACGGGTGGTGGGGGAAATTAATGCCAGTTGTGGAACCTGTCGTTTTTGTCAACGCGGAGAACCCACCCATTGCGAAAATCGGACGGTCTTAGGAATTGTGAATCGGAATGGGGCGTTTGCGGATTATTTAACGTTGCCGGTTAAAAATTTACACCCGGTTCCGGATACGGTGGACACCAATGCAGCCACATTTACAGAGCCGTTAGCGGCAGCTTTGGAAATTCAAGAGCAGGTATCGATTACTGCTGAAGACCGGGTTTTAGTGGTTGGAGATGGTAAGTTGGGGCAATTGGTGGCTCAAAGCTTGGCCCTGACGGGATGTGACCTATTGGTGATTGGTCGCCATCGGCAGAAGTTAGCCAATTTAGAAGCTTTAGGAATTAAGGTAGGGTTTGCAAATGATGTACAAGATGGTACATTTGACCGAAGTATAGAATGTACGGGAAATCCAGAGGGATTTGCGATCGCCGCCCGCGCCCTGCGTCCACGAGGAACTCTTGTCCTAAAAAGCACGTATGCCGGCAACCTAACCCTGGATGCTTCCACCCTCGTCGTCAACGAAATTACCTTAATTGGATCGCGCTGCGGTCCCTTTGACAAAGCCCTGGCTCTACTAGAGAAACATCAAATCGATATCAACCGTTTAATCCAAGCAGAATATCCCCTTAGTGAAGGTCTAGAAGGATTTAAATTGGCTCAACAAAAAGGAGTCTTGAAAGTGTTATTGAATATGGAAAACTAGGCAATAGTAAAGGAGTAGGGCGCGTTAGGCTGTCGCGAACGCACCTATGATATTAAAATCGAGAAGGACGATATAATACAGAAATATCTTGCAGTCGTTTTGCCTCTTCCATAAAATGGGGATTTTTAAACACTCGATTATTTTGATTCCATTGCGGATCTTTCACCTTAAATGTCGATAAGCAATCCTTGAGGACATCATCCTGATCTCCCCAATTAATCCATTCCTGGCTTAAACAGTGCAAGCCTGCCCGATCGCAATACTCTGCAAACAGTTGAGCGGTCATACTTTCAGCTCGCATATGGGGATTAGGAAAACTGAGATTTCCGGAACTATCCTTAAAATGACCAATATTAGAATGATGGAAAAATCCAGCTCCATTCGGCTTAAGCTTTCGCCCTAACTGCATTAAGTAAGCTTGCATCACATCAGATTCAGCATGAACCAGGGAATCAAAGCTGAAGACAAAATCAATGGAGCGATCGGGAATCATATCTAAAGACTTTCCATCATTCACATAATAGTTAATGTGGGAATAGTTGGCGAACCGTTTTTGACAAATTTCAATACAGGGTTCAGCTAAATCAACAAGGGTTAACTCTTGACAATAATCCTTAAAATAGGTGGTAAACCGACCATAACCTGGGGCAATTTCTAAAATGCTGCCCGTGGGAATAAAGGCTTGAATGCGAGGATACAGCGTTCCCCACCATAAAAACTCTGTGCCGCCCCAAGCATGAGACCATTCATCACCTCGATCGGACCAGCTATAATTTGACCAAAATTCTAGATTATATTCAACGGTTGGCATAGTTTAGGAATGGGTAAGGTTGGTTCAAGATAGTTGAAAATCAGTTCTCAAGAAACTTTCCTGATTTTACTATGATTTTTATGAATTCCAAAATTTTTCCGTTAGCAAAACCTCTAAATCTTCTGGGAACGGGCAGATTTCAGGAAAATCGATCTTCGGGTAAATATCTTCAACATCCGATCTCGCATCTTCCCAGATTTCCACGAAAATCTCGGCAAAATAAGTTTTGAGACTTGGTGAGCTACGCAACAAACGCCGGAGCTGTTTACGCTGCTCCTTAATGGTTAGCTCCCATCCGCGATTATCATAGGCACTATCCACATAACATCGCTTTAAGAGATATTCAAGTAAAACTTCTAAGCGATTTTCCAATTGATGCCGTTCGCTGCGTCCCAAGGCTAACAGTTCTTCTTCAATATTTTCCCAATCTATTGCTTCTAAATCACGATTACCAATAGAACGAGATTGTTCTTCAGTCCAGAGGACAAAATCTTGTTCATATAGAGAAACTGCTCTCCGATTTCGCACTTTATGATTCATGGTTTATCCAGTTAAAATATCCTTCACTTAGTTGATCTTTTCCATTTTTTGGATAATTTCTGGATTATACAAGCGCAAATAATTCCAGTAATTTCCAAATACGGATTTGACATAGCCATAGGTTTCAGGAAAGGGGATTTTTTCCACAAATTCATCAGGATCGCGGAAACCGAAACGGTTCAGCCAATCGGCCACATTTCCCGGGCCGGCATTGTAACTCGCTACAGCCAACAAGGAATTATTGCTATACTCGCTGTGGGTATAGTCTAAATACCAGGTTCCCAACTTTATATTATCATTGGGATTGTCCAACTGATAACTGGCAAGATTGATTTTACCGGCGATCCATTCCCCAGTTTCTGGCATCACTTGCATTAATCCGGTAGCGCCAACGACGGATTGAATTTGGGGCATAAACCGAGATTCTTGGCGAATGAGAGCCGTGACTAAAAGGGGATTGAGTTGCCGATCTTTTGACCAACTTTCAATGGATTCTAGATAGGGAAAAGGATAGAGGGCTTGCGAATAGGCGAGTTGTTGACGGAGCATTTGATATTGTTTTTGCTCTTCAGGATCGTCCCGCCATGCCAGGCTATTGAGCATGAAGATTCCGTCTAAATAATCGCCAACTTGCAAGCGCAGAATACCATCAGTAAACTGCTGGGCAACAGTGGGTTCCATGGTATTGGTAAATTCGACTTGCCACAGCATCCAAGCCTCTCGATCTTGTCCCAGTTGATGAAGTTCTTTCAGGGTTTCAGAACCGGCGGGTAATAGGGGGCGAGGGATGCTATATTCTACGTCGGGTTCGAGATAGCGAACGCTGGTAAAGTCGCCCACATTCCATCCAAGCATGAGAGCCGATCGCCAGGCATAATAGGATTCAGGGTAGCGCTGTAGCACATATTCAAAGGCAGCTTTGGCATCCCGCTCCCTGCCCAGTTTTTTTGCCCATTTTCCTACCCAAAAGGCGGCTTCGGGAGCGTACTCTGTCTCCGGGTTTTCTACGGTGATTTCCTGGGCAAGTCTCCAGGCTTGCAATAAGTTACCCTTGTCGGCTGCATCTTCGGCTTGTTGCCATCTGAGTTTGGCTGCTTCTTCTGATTGACTATATTGGGTTAAAATGGACTGCTGCGCCTGTTTTGCAGATTGGGAACTTTTGAGCGCGTCTAACACTTTGCCTTGTTCTACCAGGGCTGCGGCGGCTTTGTGGGGAAACCGATCAATGACAATATTCAGATACTCTTGTGCAGGTTGCAGATCGACTAACCGGGAAAGATGAATTAAGCCTTGGGCGGTTTCTTTTTCATTGGGATAACTACTATACAAGAATTTATAGGCGGCGATCGCCTCTTGGGTTTTGCCTCCAAGGTGTAATCCTCTACCAGCACGATATCGGTTTTTAGGCGTGGGAGGCGCTTTAGCATAGGCTGCACCAGCTTTGCCATACTCGATTTTTTCCCAATAACCAAAGGCAATAATTTCCCAATCTTCAGGGGTAAGTTGGGCGCTATGGGTTTTAGTGAGGCGATCCAGGAGTTCAGTATAGTCAGGTTTATAGAGGGCATGTTTCGCCAGCAGGCGCAATAGAGGTAACGAGTTGGGATTCGTCGCCAGTTGATTCGCCGCAATTTCTACGGTGCGGGGATGGGCAGGAAATTTGGCGATCGCCTCTTCCCACAGTTTAGGATTAGTTTTGCCTAACTCATAGAGTGCTTCAGCCGCCACAGGGTGATTGGGATGGGTGGTTAAAATCTTTTGCCAAGTCGCTGCGGCTTGCGTGTTTTCCCCTGATTGAGTATAAGCTTGGGCGCGTTCAGAAAGAATATGAGCCGCGAGGAGGGGGTAACGGGCTTCTAAATTCTCTAAACTGGCGATCGCCGCTTCGGGTTGATTTTGAGCTAACTGATCCATCGCCAACAGATAGCGAGCGCGAGCATATTCTGGATGAGTTGGTTGTTGGCTCATCGCTTCCAGATAGGGTTGGCGCTCAGTCGGCGAAAGTTTCACCAACTGGGCAATCTGGGACTTCTGAACCTCAGCAGGAGTAAGCTGAAACGTTGGTTTTTCAGACGGAACTTCGGGCAGCCAAGAGCGCACTTCATCAGCAATCTGGCGATCCAGATGGGTTTGATGGAGGACAAACCCTCCAAGAATTGCCCCTAGACTGACTCCGGCGATCGAGAAAATGAGAGGAAGATTAGATTTAGCCTTAGACATGATTGGGGTAGAAATAGCGATCGGATTAGGAGACGAACGGAACCGGGGCATAGGTTTCAGCCAGCATAAAAGATTAGCTCTACGCTGTATATTCCCCGATCTTAATCGCAAATTTACATCCGTGCCGATCTTACACCCACACTAGAGCGATTAATGCTTACCCAGAGGATTGGTGATATAGCCTTTCTTTATTGCATGAAGTATAGCCCTCGCCCCTAACGCTCGCTCTTACTGGAGAGAGACTATTTCTAGAACTCATGGAAGAAGCAAGCCAACAAGCTATTGCTAACGAAATAACTCTAGAATTTCTAGAGTCATTTCTCGATCGCGAAAACCAACAGAATTGTAATTGACATCAAGATTATAGTCAGCGCTTTGATACTCTCTGACTCTACGGCAAGGACAGCTTTTAGAGAAGCTAAAGCGATCGGCAAATGCGAATTATATGATCGCAATTTCTCCTGGTTAGGATAGTCTAAGGCATAGTCTAAGGCTCGCTACCCCACTATACTAAGTAAAAGGAAACGGTACACTTATTATCAATCACGATGGAATTCAAACCTACAGATACGCCACGGTTAGATTGGACGGGGGATGCACTTGCCCTGGGCTTTTTTGAGGATGCGGTGGAGCTGAGTGCGGATCTGGCACAACTGGATGAGAAGCTAGAGGGCGCTCTGGCTGAGTTCATTGAAGATGCGGAGTTTAAGGGTAAAGCCGGTAGTACAATATTTACTCGCTTAGGGAAAAAATACCCGATCCGCAAACTGATTTTGGTGGGCTTAGGGAAATCGGAAAAGCTCAGTGTAGATAGTCTGCGTCAAGGAGGAGCATCGGCAGCTAAATTAGCACAAAAGGAACGCTGCCAAAGTTTAGGTATTAGTTTTCCCCTGTTGCATGACGATCGCCACTTAACCACTCAGGCGATCGCCGAAGGAATTGAGTTAGGCTTACATCAGGATAATCGATTTAAGTCTGAACCAGAGGAGAAACCCCCAGAGTTGAAAAGCGTGGCGCTGTTGGGGTTAGGCGGTACGGAAGCGGCTCTAGAGAAAGCGAAGATGATCTGTTCCGGGGTAATTTTAGCACGGGAATTGGTGGCAGCTCCGGCTAATGAGGTGACACCAGTTACTTTAGCAGAAACGGCACAGGCGATCGCCTCCGAATATGGCTTAGAGCTGGAAATTTTAGGGCAAAAAGAATGTGAAGAACAAGGAATGGGAGCATTTTTGGGCGTTGCCCAAGCCTCCGATCTTCCCCCCCAATTTATCCATCTCACCTACAAACCCCAAGGTACACCGCGCCGCAAGTTAGCTATTGTCGGTAAAGGGTTAACCTTTGATTCTGGTGGCTTGAATATCAAAGCGGGGGCTGGGAGTAGCATCGAGATGATGAAAACCGACATGGGAGGTGCAGGAGCCACATTAGGTGCTGCCAAGGCGATCGCCCAACTCAAACCTGATGTTGAAGTTCATTTTATCTCAGCGGCGACCGAAAATATGATTAGCGGTCATGCCATGCATCCGGGGGATATCCTCAAAGCCTCCAATGGCAAAACCATTGAGGTCAATAATACGGATGCTGAAGGTCGTCTTACATTAGCAGATGCCTTGGTGTTTGCCGAAAAACTGGGTGTGGAGGCGATCGTTGATCTAGCCACTTTAACCGGCGCTTGTGTTATCGCTTTAGGCAATAAAATTGCCGGGTTATGGACAGCCGACGATACCCTAGCCGCCGACTTTATGAGTGCCTCCGAACTTGCCGGAGAACAATTTTGGCGGATGCCCTTAGAAGAGAGCTATTTTGACAGCATGAAATCCGTCGTTGCTGATATGAAAAATGCCGGTGCAAGGGCAGGAGGTTCCATTTCTGCCGCCCTATTTTTGAAGCAATTTATCAAGGAAACCCCTTGGATGCATTTAGATATTGCCGCACCCGTTTGGACAGATAAAGATTACCGCTACCATAGCGCTGGTGCAACCGGTTTCCCCGTTCGCTCTTTGGTGAATTGGGTTTTAAGTTAACCTGATATTTAGGGGTTGGATTATCCAATCCCTAATTGGATTGTATTCCCTTGGTGAATATGATGTTGAAATCTTTTTATCTCAAGAATTTTAGAATATTCCGCGAACTAGAAATTAAATCCCTAAGTCGTGTTAATCTGATCGTCGGCAAAAATAACGTTGGTAAAAGCACCTTTTTAGAAGCCATCCACATTTATGCCAGCAGAGCTTCCCAAGATGTCCTTTTTGACTTGACAGATAGGCGGCAAGAAAATTTGTTTAAAGAAAAACCGCTAGACGTTAAAAATTCAACCTTAGAAAATCTACGTCACTTATTTTTTAATCATCAATTACCAGAAATAGGTGATGAAGGAATTTTGCTTTCAGAAGAAGCTTACATACCTGAATTTCATATTAAAGTAATGCCATACCAAATACAACAAGAACAAGGAGTGCTGAGAAAAGTACCCGTTGCTCTTGATTCCCTAAAATCTGATGGAGAAATTCCAGATATTGTTTCTTCTATTGTTGTTCATGAGGAAGGTAAAAATCTTCGACTCATTGACCTGAAAGTTTTTGAAAACAAACTTTTCTCAATACCTCTAGAAGATAATACCATTCCTTGTCAATCTATACCAATGAAGCAAAAACGAGATCATAGCATTGCTCAATTATGGGATTCAACTAGCTTAACCCCTTTAAAATCAGAAGTAATTTCCGGCTTGAATTTAATTGAGCGTAGAATCACAGATATCACCTTTGTACAGCCGAATGGCAATCAAAGTGGTTCGCTACGAATTCCTTTGGTAAAGCTTGAAGGAGTTGATGAACCCTTACCGATGAAAAGCTTGGGAGATGGGGTTAATTATTTATTAGAAATTTTGCTTTCTCTTGTTAATAGTAAAAATGGATTCTTACTGATTGATGAACTAGAAAATGGGTTGCATTGGACTGTTCAGCCTAAAGTTTGGGAAGTAATTTTTCAGCTTGCAGAACGGCTCAATGTTCAGGTATTTGCCACAACTCACAGTTATGATTGTGTGAAAAGTTTTGGGAAAATTTGGAACCAGTATCCAGAGTTGGGATCGGCGTTTCGTCTAGAGTCTAAACAGGATAATATTAAAGCAACTGAATATACTTTAGAACGACTAATGGATTCTCTAGAGTCAGCAATTTATGTTCGTTAAGCAATACTCCTATGTCCGATCCTTGCAAACAAGATCTAACATCTTCTGAAATCAAGAAAATATTACTTGTAGAAGGCAATAATGATTGTCATCTCGTGATGGGATTGTGCAAAAAACAGAATGTTACTGAAAACTTTAGAATTCATGATTGCAACGGTATTGATAAAGCTCTAAAAATCTTAAATTCTCTGATTGCTCGCCCAGATCCGCCAGAAGTCATAGGCGCTGTTTTAGATGCTGATAAATCAATCATGACTCAGTGGAATCGTATACAGAAAAAGTTGCAAGATTATGATTACAATTTTCCTCAAAATCCGACGATAAATGGCACAATTATTCAAGGTTACGAAGATAAGCCTAAATTAGGGTTTTGGCTAATGCCAAATAATATTGATGCGGGTATTGTAGAAGATTTTTGTATTGAATTAGTTCCGCAAAATCGTCAGGATACCTTCCGATTTGCCCAAGAGTGTGTTGCTGAAGCTAAAAATCGTAAATTGACAGATTTTAAAGACCAGGATTATAGTAAAGCGGAGCTTTGTACTTATTTAGCTTGGCAAGATGAACCCGGTTTTCCTCCAGGAAAAGCGATAGGCACGAAAAAGTTGAATGCTGATGCTGAGTTAGCCAAGCATTTTACAGATTGGTTAAAACAGCTTTTTGGTTAAAGGAAAGTTAGCGTAGGGTGCGATCGCGAAACCGCAGGGCACCCTACTATGGCTTAATTAAATTGGCTCTTTTTCCCTTCGGAAGAAAGTGCCAGGCGAGGTCGTTGATAGGGTTTGCCTTGAACTAAACGCAATAACCAACGACTGAAACCATGAACATAGGTAAATAAGGTTGGCACAACCACCAGGGTTAATAACGTTGCCGTCGTCATACCGCCAATTACCGAGATAGCCATAGGCGATCGCATTTGAGCGCCTGCTCCTATCTCGAGAGCAATGGGGGTCATCCCAGCAATGGTAGAGAACGTTGTCATAAAAATGGGTCGTAGACGAGAGATCCCAGAAGCAATTAATGCGGGTTTGAGGCTCATTCCTTCCTCACGCATATTAGCCAAGGCACAATCGACCAACAGAATCGCATTTTTAGTCACTAATCCCATAAGCAGCACAATCCCAATTAGGGCATAGAATGCCAGTTGTTTTTGGGTAATCATCAAAGCCAGTAAGGCTCCACCCACAGATAGGGGAAGAGCGACCATGATCGTAATGGGATAGAGAAAATTGTTATACAACAGGACTAAAATAGCATAGATTCCCAGAATTCCAAGGCCGAGAGCAGTAGCAAACCGAGAAAAAATATCGATCATAATCTCCACATCCCCAGAGGGTTGTTGCTGAACTTCGGGGGGCAAATTGGTTTCTAACCACTCATTAATCGGTTCCATGGCTTGGCCCAGGGAAATACCTTGTAAATTACCGGTTAGGGATACTTGACGCAGGCGATCAAAGCGGTCAATTTGGGAGGGACCGCTACCAATATGAATATCAGCCACTGCCATTAGAGGAACTACCCCCCCATTTTGACTGGGGACGCGCAAATTCCGCAGAGTTTCTATATCATTGCGCTCTTCAGTGCCAATTTGTATGCGAATGGGAATTTGGCGATCGGGGAGATTAAACTTAGCTAGGTTAGCCTCATTATCACCTATCGTGGCTAAAGAGGCAGTACGAGCGATCGCCTCCACCGATACTCCCAAATCTGCTGCCCGCTCTGGGTCTGGAGTAATCAACAACTCAGGTTTCACCAAGCTGGCACTAGAAGTAACCTCTACTAATCCTGAAATCCCACGCATAAAGCGCTCTAACTCATCTGCCGTACTCTTGAGCAATTCTGGAGTTTCACTACTGAGAACCACTGAGACATCAGTTGCATTTCCAGCCGCTCCTGCCGCTTGGAAAGTGACCCGCGCTCCCGGAATTTGTACAAATTTCTGGCGCATCTGTTGCTCAAACTCTTTCTGGGGCATTCCCCGCACTTCTGGGGGTAAAAGATTCACCGTAATTAAGGCTTCATTAATGCCAGAGTCTTCTTCTCCTGCACTGGCTAGGGCACTTCTAAAGGCTGGGTGATCTTGGAGCATCTCGGTGGTTGTCTGCATCACCTGGTCCGTTAAACTCAAAGGAGAGCCAGGAGGCAACTTAATGGTTACCCGACTTAAACCCCGGTCATATCCCCCAAATAATCCTGTGGGAATTAAGGGGATCAGTTGCATCGATCCAACAAAGAAAGCTACTGCAATCATTAAAGTAACGATCCGATGGGATAGGGCCCAGCCTAGCAGTCTGCGATAGGGATGAAATGTACGTTGACCCCAACGAAACCCCCGATGAGCTAATTCTGAATTCAGGTGATAGGACGGTGTATCTGGGTTATGTTCTTTCGGCAATGACGTATCTTCTACTTTCTTCCCTTTTAACAGATAAGCGGCCAACATAGGAGTCATAGTCGTCGCCACCAGAGTAGAAAACAAGGTGGCCACTGAAACAGTGATGCCAAAGGGTCGGAAAAATTTACCCGGAATTCCTCCCATAAAGGCCACTGGGAGAAAGACCGCGACAATAGTAGCAGTTGTGGCTAAGACCGCTAAACCAATTTCATTGGCTGCATCTAAGGCCGCTTGGAAGGGTCGCTTACCCATCTGAATGTGCTGACTAATATTTTCAATCATACAGATGGCATCATCAACCAGGTTTCCCATTGCTAGAGCAAACCCCAGTAAGGTCATATCATTGAGCGTATACCCTAGAGAACGCAGAACGATAAAAGTGGGAATAATCGATAGAGGCAAGGCGAAAGCGGTAATCAGGGTACCCCGCCAATCTCTTAAAAATATACCCACGGTAACCACAGTTAGGAGAGAGCCTACAACTAGGGCATCAATGGAGGCTTGATAGGAGAGGCGAATATAGTCGGCGTTGGTGAAGATCAGCTCCAGTTGAATATCTTCAGGCAGAGTTTCTTGCAGTTGGGCTACTTTTTTCTGCACTCCTTCTTCTACGCTGACTAGGGTGGAGCCACTACTGCGCGAGACAGAGAAACCCACCACGGGAGCTTGCTGAACGTCCGGATTATCTTTGATGGTTAAGCGGGAAACTTGACGCGGTTCAGCAAATCCATTGTTAACCTCTCCTAGGCTGGTGAGGGGGACATCCTCGCCATTGGGGAGAACAATACGATAGCTTTTGAGGGTCTCTAGGGTAGCAGCACTCCCTAGGGTGCGGATGCTTTTTTCTGTGCCCCCAGTTTGAGATCGCCCTCCAGGGAGGTTGATGTTAAAGTTGCGAATCTGCTGGTTGACTTCGCTGGCGGTAATTCCCAGGGCTTGCAGACGGGTGGGGTTGAGGTCAATACGAATTTCTTCGTCAACTCCACCAATGCGGTCTACTCTGGCAACACCAGGAACAGAGAGTAGGTCACGAGTGAGATCGCGGTCTACCAGATCGCTCAGTTCTGCGACAGAGCGTTGGGGCGAAGTAACGGCATAACCGATCACCGATTGACCCATAAAATCAATTTTTTGAACAATAGGGTCTTCGATGTCTTGGGGAAGGTTTTGCCGAATTTGGGCGATCGCATTGCGAACGTCGTTGGTTGCTGTATCGCTGTTGGTTTCCAGCTCAAACATAATCCGGGTACTCGACTGACCATCGGTTACTGTCGAGCGAATCTCATCGACTCCCTCTATAGAAGCTATGGCATCTTCGACTTTCTTGGTCACTTCAGTTTCCAGTTCTGTTGGTCCGGCTCCGGGTTGGACAATGGTCACAGAAACAAACGGGACATCAATATTGGGATTTTCATCAATACCCAATTGGGTAAAGGAAAACAGTCCCACGATCGCTAAAATCAGGAAGACAACGAGGGTGGGAACGGGTTTGTGTATTGACCAGGAGGAAATTTTGAAAGACATTTTTGTTTAAAGGCAAGAGGCAAGAGAGGGGAAAGGCAATAGGCAATAGGCAATAGGTGGAATAGGAAACAGGGTATGGGTAATAATCTCCCCGTGTCTCCGCGTCCACCTGTCAGGAGCATCTCACTAATTGACAGTAGGATTAAGGGCACTGCTTTCTACGACGCGGACAATATCGCCTTCGCTGATAAATCCTGCACCGAGGACGACGATACTATCTCCTAAATTCAGACCTTGTTTAACTTCGACATGAGTCGAGTCTCCTCCTAGAGGGGAACCCACTTCTACCGTGCGGGCGATCGCCTGATCGTTTTCATCAACTTGATAAATCAGGGCGCTGCCATCAGCTTGGGGTTGAACCGCTTGTGCGGGAACCACTAGTCCTTGCAACGTTTGCGCGGTAATACTTGCTTGTAAAAACATCCCCGGTCTCAAAAGGGTAGAGGAGGGAAGGTCAATCTTCACCGTTGCTTGGCGAGTATTGGCATCAACTAGGGGAGCCACTTCTCGAATCGTTCCCTTGATATTGATCCGACTATCAGCATCCGAAGTTAAGGTGACTGGGGCCCCGATGTTCACCTGACTCAGTTGGGTTTCGGGAATTTTCAGTTCTAATTCTAGAGCGCCTTGATTGATAATCCGAAAGAGGGGCATCTCTGCATTAGGCAAATCTCCTACCCGTGCGCTACGTTCGCTGACTCTACCACTTGATGGTGCGGTAACCTGGGTTTGGGCAAGATAGGTTTTCTGTTGTTCTACCCTCGCTTGTTGACTTTGCAGTTGGGCTAAAGCGGTATTTACATTCGCGGTCATACTGCCGATAGTGGCTTGGGCACTATTCACATTGGCGGTGGCACTACTGATTCTAGCTTCAGCGCTATTCAGATTTGCCTTAGCCACTTGCACCGCTTCCCGAGCATTCTTAGTTCTTGTGCGGCTTAAATCTACTTCTTGGATGCTAATGGCTCCTTCTGCAGCGAGGGTTTCCGATCGCTGCAAATCCCGTTCTGTCTGTTCGAGTTCTGCTTGGGCTTGGGCTAAAGAGGCGATCGCCTGTTGCTTGCCCGCTTGAGCTTCTGCTTTCGCTGCCAATGCTCCCTGTAGAGCTGATTTGGCTTGTTCCACTGCCGCTTGCCGCTCTTGTACCACAGCGCGACTCGCTTCTACATCTGCCTGGACTTGGCGGATTTGGGTTTGCAAAACCGAATCATCTAATACCACCATCAATTGCCCTTTTTCCACCCAGTCCCCTTCATCTACTAGAACTTGAAGGATTTGCAAGTCCAGCACTTGCGGTAACACGGGTAGTAGATCATATGCATCAACTGTTCCAGTAGCCGTAAATGTACGGGGTATTCTCGCCAATTCTACCGTGGCTAGGGTAACCGTTTGTACGGGATCTGCTGCTGCTTGAGAAGCGGTAACGGGTTGGACGGGAGTCGGTTCAGAGCGGTTCAGACTATTGAAGGCATAGGTGGCGAATGCACCGACTGCTAGGCCAATGCCTAAACCCAAAAGCAATCCAGGCTTGCTCTCCCTACTTGTTTGAGGATCTATGTTTTCAGTCACTAGAGTATCTTGGGGTTCAGTTGGTGTGGATGAATTTTCTATCTCACTGACTGGGTTTTCGCTCATGATCAACCTCGGATATGGACGCTGCTTTAGGTCTAGGCCTTGGCTGTGCCTAGGGTCGAGTAATCTTTATCTCTCCTTTATATTATTACGCATTGTAAAGCATGTGGGGCAACTCTATCTCTATCCCCCTATCTCCCTATCCCCCCATTCCCTATCCATGGCACAATAGGGAATCCAAAGGTGAAGAGGTACAGCCGTGGATTGGTGGCAGAAACTACGCAAAAATCCCCTCGCTCAGGTGGGAGCGGTGATTCTGATAATATTCTATATTGTGGTGATTGGTGCGGGTTTTTTTGCCCCCTACAGTCCCTACAGTTCCCAGCTTGATGGCTCTCTATTACCACCTACGCCCATTGAGTGGTTGAATGAGCAAGGACAATTCTCACCGCGTGTCTATCCGGTAACCCAGGGAGCTACGGATTTAGATACGGGCGATCGCCCTCTGATTATAGACCGGAGTCGTCCCTCACCTCTACGTCTGTTTGTCCAGGGAGATGACTATAAACTCTTGGGTATCATTCCCGCGAATCTCCATCTTTTTGGCACACAAGGAGAAGGACGGCTCAATCTCTTGGGCACAGATCGGCAAGCGAGAGACCAGTTCAGTCGTCTTCTGTACGGCGGTCAGATTAGCCTCAGTATCGGTTTAGTAGGAATTTTGATTTCTTTTCCCCTGGGGATGCTTGTGGGCGGTATATCGGGCTATTTTGGCGGTTGGACAGATGCGATTTTGATGCGACTGGTGGAGGTGTTAATGACCATTCCCGGTATTTATCTATTGGTTGCTCTTGCTGCGGTGATTCCGCCTCAACTCACTAGCGCTCAACGGTTTCTCCTGATTGTCATTATTACTTCTTTTATCAGTTGGTCGGGATTAGCACGGGTGATTCGAGGTCAAGTACTATCGATTAAAGAGCAACAATTTGTACAAGCGGCGAAAGCGATGGGAGCTAATCCGGTTTATATTATTGTTCGCCATGTCTTGCCCCAAACGGCGACCTATGTGATTATTTCCGCAACTCTTGCTATTCCTGGGTTTATTGTGGCTGAATCGGTTTTAAGTCTGATTGGTTTAGGGATTCAACAACCCGATCCCTCTTGGGGTAATCTGTTATCAGCGGGAACGAATGCCTCGATTTTGGTCTTGCAACCTTGGTTAGTTTGGCCGCCTGCGATCTTGATTATTTTAACGGTTCTCTCGTTTAATCTTTTGGGAGATGGCTTGCGCGATGCCCTCGATCCCAGGAGTTTACGGGAGTTTAATTGATATTACGAATGCCCATTACCACGCGAAGCGAACTAAACATGGTTGTTGCCTTTCAACTTTCTTTAGAAGAGTTTCTGAAACTCCCAGAAACTGAACCCGCACAGGAATATAGTCAGGGAAAAATCTATTCTAAACCCATGCCCAAAGGACAACATAGCCGGTTACAAACTCGTTTAGCTACTGCACTCAATCAGGTAGCAGAACCGGAAAAGATTGCCCTGGCATTTACTGAACTGCGCTGTACCTTTGCTGGACGTTCTCTGGTTCCCGACATTAGTGTCTTTTCCTGGGAACGGATACCCTTAAATCCACAAGGGGACATTGCCAATTCATTTAGCATCGTCCCCAATTGGGTGATTGAAATTCTCTCTCCTGAGCAAAGTTCAACCCAAGTGATTGAGAAGATTCTATTTTGTCTAAATCACGGGACAGAGTTAGGCTGGTTAATCGATCCAGAGATGCGGTCTGTGATGACATTCAAGCCTCAACAACAACCCCAATTTCACGAAGGGGAAGCCATTCTTCCTACCTTAAATGTTTTACCAAATTTTCGCCTATCCTGTGACGTTTTGTTTAGTTATTTAAAATTGTCATCCATATAGAGTTGGATTGTTATCTTCGAGAGAATGGGCAATGATTTCAGCGATCCGTGGATGAGGTTGATCGCTCTGATGGGATGTTTGAGCATTTCTAGGGTGAGGGGAAGGGGAGCGAGTTGACCTTGGGCGTTTATGGCATGATTGAGATTAGGCAGGTCTTGATTGTGGCGATCGCCAATTACCCGCACCATTCCCACCGCAATGTCTGCGCTCTGTAAGGTTTTCAAAATCGCAAATCCTTCCATATCGACAACCGAAGCCTGGTAGGTTTGACTGAGGTTCTGTTTTTTAGTTGCTTGAGTAATAATATGAGTGCTGGTTAAGCCAGTTACGGGTTGGGTATGGGGAGTGAGTCGATCACTCAGGAATTCAGTTAAGGCGCGATCGCACCCTAGACTCTGTAGAGGGGATTCTGGAGCTAAATTACAGCATTGTTGATACACAACCACATCACCCACCTGGTGTTGAGCAGATAAACTACCTGCTAATCCCAGGACAACAAGAGTTGGGCGATCGGGTATAATTTCTGTAATCCACTGTTGTAAATACTTGCTGACGGGTTCACTTCCCATGGGAATGGGATAGACACGTGGCAACTGAGAGGATAAAGGCAAAGCACCCATACCTCGACGAACAGCATGATATTCAGCCCCTTGAGGGACTAAAATTACATTCGGTGATGAGAATTTAGGGCTGGCGATCCGATCCAAGGTATCTATTCTCAGTTGCAACGGCGGAAATGGCGATCGATGGGGAACTTAGAGCATGTCCCAAACTTCGATACTGCCCAGCTATTTTAATTGATTGAGGATTCAAGGAAAAGAGTAATGATGGATTCATGGAAAAAGGGGTTAGCAACCCTGATCGGTTTAGGATGTTTAGGGATAACTCCCCTCACCAGAGCGCAGTCAACTCCAACCCCAACGCCTCATGTCTATCCCGAAGACGCAGTAAATGAGATTCTAAAGAACTGTCGTGAAGAAACTGAGACGTTTTTACCCCCCGATTTAATTGAACCTTTATGTGAATGCGTACTCACTGAGTTTCAAGCTCAATTCAGTCATAGTGAGTATCAAAAGCTGATTGCTGAAGCGGAGAAAAAAAGAGAAGATCCTCTCCAATTCCTAGAAATTGGGCAACAGTGTGCCGTTCAATTATTTTAAGATAAGGTTTGAGTCTTTTTAATGTTAGCGTCCCCATGATTTGGGGATTTTTTATGGGCACTTCAGGGGTATGGCTGTGAATGAAGGGAAAGGAAGATCGGCAAAAGGGACAAAACGCCAGCAGAAATGGCGGGAGCGGTTAAATATTTCTCGCTGGGCGATCGCCACCCCCCGCATCACGCTGGGATTTTGGATCGCGGTAATGGTAGCGGGGATTTTTGCGTTTAGTTCCCTCAAGTATGCTCTTTTTCCGGATATTACGTTTCCGGTGGTGGTGGTTCATGCTTCTGCTCCTTTATCTACCCCTTTAGATATAGAAGCTGAACTAACGGAACCGATTGAAACTCAACTGCAAGATCTCCCTGGATTAAATCATAGCCGCTCTTTAGTTTATCCCGGACAAACGGTGGTGAATGGCATTTTTGAAGTGGGGGTGAATTTGGAGGCGATCGCGCCCCAATTGCAAACCGATTTAAACCAATTATCCCTACCCCACCAGACAAAAGTTGAGGTCATTCCTCTCAATTTAAATGAGTCGAGCGTAATTAGTTATGCTATCCTCAGCCAAACCCTTTCTTTGGAAGAGTTGCGTGAAATCGCGGTCTCATCTTTTGTTCCAGAATTATCAGCCGTCGAGGGGGTATTACGAGTAGATATATGGGGAGATGGTTTAGATCGCAACCGGGAAACCCTACCCGATCCTCAATTAGAAGAGGTTTTGGCAACCCAAAATCCCCCAACGTTAGTACGATTTAATGGAGAAAATGCTCTGGCGTTGAGTGTGGTAAAGCGCCGCAATGCGAATACGTTGGATGTGGTGAATCGCATTGAGGATGAAGTTGCCCAATTACAGGGGAATCACACGGATTTACAGTTGATTTTAGCTGATACAGATGCAGAATATATTCAAGAAGCGACACAATCAACCATTGATGCGTTATTTTTGGCGATCGCCTTAGCGGTATTGGTGATTTTTGCCTTTCTCTGGAATATCCCCGCCACGCTGATCGCCGCTTTAGCCATCCCCATTTCCCTGTTAGCAACGTTTATTGTGATGGCGCTTTATGGGTTTAATCTGGAAACGATTACCCTGTTGGCGTTAGCCTTGGTGATTGGGATTATTGTCGATGATGCCATTGTCGAGATTGAAAATATTGCTCGCCATGTAGAATTAGGAAAATCTCCGTTAAAAGCGGCGATCGCGGCTACGAATGAAATTGGTTTAACGGTAGCTGCCTCTACCCTTACCATTGTCGCCGTTTTCCTGCCGGTTGCCTTTATGGGGGGCACAGTTGGACAGTTTTTCAAACCCTTTGGCTTAACCATTTCCGCAGCCGTGATCGCCTCTTTGTTCGTGGCTCGCACTCTCACGCCAATTTTAGCTGTAGATTGGCTCAAACGAGAAAAAACGTTTCAACAGAAGCCCGTGCGCCGATATGGGGTTTCTCGCGCCTATGGTCGGCTCTTGGGATGGTGTTTACACCATCGATGGATAGTTGTGGCTATTGCCCTGTTCAGTTTCATCGCGGGTATTGCCCTAATTCCTTTTATTCCCAAGGGTTTTATCCCCCAACTCGATCGCGGAGAGTTTAACATCGTCTATACCTCAGAACTGCCGAAATTTAGCGCTCCTCCCCCCACGGAAACGCCCGAAGATCGGGGATCGTTCAGTTGGTTAGCGAGTCTTGTTCAATCTCCCGAACCGATTCTTTTACGCAAGTCTCGCAACGTGGCGGAAGAGTTGGAGGAAGTGGTGTTGAGTCTTCCGGATGTGGAAAGAGTCTATAGCATCATGGGGTTGCGGAGAGAAGCAAATAAGGGACAAATGCGGGTGATGTTGAAGGGCGATCGCCAGTTAAGCACGTTAGAAATGCAGCAACACCTGCGGGAAAAACTCCCGAAAATCCCTAGAGTTACCCTCAGCGTGGAAGATATCCAATTTGTAGATACGGTGGATCAAAAGCCCGTGCAAGTGATGTTAGCCGGAGAGGATTTAGTTGAGCTGAATCAAGCCGCGCAAGGATTTCAAAAGCGTTTAGCGCAACTGACTGGATTGGCCGATTTAGAGGTTACCGAAACCGGAGTCCATCAATCTGGCGATATTCCTGGGCGCATCGATCGCTACCAGGGAGAGCGGGTGATGATCTTCAGTGCCAATTTAACCGATGGGGCGGCGATCGGCAACATTAGCGATGAAATCACCCAAATTGCTGATACTATGCTCCCGGAAAATATCCGCCTCATTATTGGTGGAGAAGGGGCATCCAGTAGCGAAGTATTTGGCAGTTTTGGCACAACCTTAACGTTTTCAATTCTCTCCATGCTCTTGCTCCTGTGGCTCTTATTTGGTCGTCTAGAAGAACCGATTGTTGTCGGTTTATGTCTCCCTTTATCCATTGTTGGAGCGATGTTAGCCTTACTCATTACCCAAAGTGATTTTGGCATGATTTCCCTTTTGGGTTTAATCTTCCTTCTGGGACTGTTAGATAAAAATGCTCTACTTTTAATGGACTATGCCAATCAATTGCGCCAGAAAGGAGTTGATCGCTATACAGCTTTATTAGAAACCGGAAAAGTGCGCCTCAGACCGATTTTAATGACGACTGGCTCGACTTTGTTAGGAATGCTCCCCATTGCCCTTGGATTTGGTGCAGGCGCAGAATTACGCCAACCCATGGCAGTTGCAATTATGGGGGGATTAATTACGTCTACTTTATTAAGTTTAATTGTTGTCCCTGTTTTGTATACGTTGCTCGAAGATGCTTGGAAATGGATGATTCAGAAATTAACACTTAACACTTAACAAATATTACTGTAGTTTGAGCCAATCCCAATCTCATAAATACTGGAAATCAATTAAAGCTGTCACCGCCAAAATCATTGTAATATCACATCCTTAAATGTTTGCTACGCTGTAGGGGCGAGCGGCCGCTCGCCCCTACTAGGGTTGTCGATTGATATGTAGCATTCTCTTTTGGATTTGATATAAATTCACATGAGCATAGCCTTAGGGATCGCCAATTTGGCGGCGATCGCACTTTACAATCTGAGTGCTATTGCCTATTCCCTGACTTCTGCAAGAACTCCATTAACCTCGCTCTTGATTTCAAACGGGTTGAATGGATTGTTCATACGCTTGCCATTGCTGCAATTTTTCCGGCACAGAATTCACGTCTTTTTCCATTAAAACCACTCCATTGATAAATTCGGTAATCCCATACTGGGAAGTAGTGAGCAGATGATTAATTAAACCCACATGGATGTTCAGGGATTCTCTATCCTCACCAAATGCGGGTTGATAGCGCACTAAACGCCATAAATCAACCACCACATAATCGACGGTTTCTACTTGCCCATTATCATCTTTAATAAATACGAAGGGGGAACGAATAATTTCGCGGCGACTGGACAGATGGGGAATGATATAGGTGGTTGCTGCAACACTGGCATCTTCGGGAATTCGACCGATAATATTATGGATTTCCTGGCTTCTTTGCCATTGTTGTAGGGGAGAGACATAAACCCATGGCTCTACAGAATCGGGCACAATAAAGTATAAGGTGCGATTGGGATTAGCGGCGATCGCCAAAAAAATAGAAATACTCAGACATATGGCCCACACTCGTTTCGAGACACGACTCAGAGCGCGAGGTTGACGTGGCTTATTCGGCTGAAAAAAGTTATTGAACCCTTCTCCAGACCACCATAAAATAGCCCCATAACAGAGTCCTGGAACCACAGCTATGGCATAACGCACATTAACCGAGAGCAGCGAAGTGGTCTGACCTGAAAATAATTTGAGCAAGGGAAAACCCGTAATGATCCAGGCAGTTGGTGCGACAACAGGGACAAAGGCAAACGGCAACCATTGAGCAATAATATACCTGAGAGTGAGCGAAAATGGGGTGACTAATTCGATCGCCAATTTCCCAGGACTCATTAACATCCCCTTAATAATATCCAGGGTTGAGGCTTCCTGGGCATCCGTAAATTGGCCAAACTGCTCCAACATAAAGCGCTTGGAAATATCATCGGAAAACAGGGGCATGATTAGATTAGTCAAGGCTAAAATATACCCGAAACTCAGCACACAAACCATTGCCCCAATCCGAGGAAACCGGCGGCTCAAAATCATGTACATGCCTACTCCAAACAGAGCAATCCCTGTATCCTCACGAATTGCTAAAATCAAAGGACACATGAGCGCAAACAGCCACCACCACCGTTTTTCCATCGCCAGCAGCAGGGTAAACATAAATAGGGGCAACTGAAAATTATCGTGAAAATTACATAAAGTCGGCCCAATGACCGCATGGGCCCCATAATAGCTACAAGTAATCCAGCGAGCCGGAATCGGTTCGAGATATTGCCGGGCTAGCACGTATAGCACCATCCCTGCCGCAGAAATCACAGTCACCAATAATATGGATAAGGTCGCAGCTTGGGGAAACCAGGAATAGAACGGCAACCACAGGAGCAAAGCCGGAGTAAAATGTTGTCCCAAACGGTGATAACTAACATCAGGCATTTCCCCAGCGTGAACCACATTGGTAGAAAGCTGAGAAGACAGGCTACTTTGGAAGAAATTTCCTTGAGTGCCATTCCACATCACCTGATTAAAAATGCCCTGATCGTAGGACGAATAAAAGGTGAAATGGCGATGCAATACCAACGCCATACAGACCGTAAAAAAAAATCCCCCCACCATTAGCAGGGGTTTCCATTCATGCAGTTGAAGGGGAGTTGTGCCCTTACTTTGCTCTTTGATGTCCGCTTGCGGAAAATTGGTAGTCATGCCGTCATGCTGGTCTACTTAAGACTTCGTTTGAATCAGTTCTACTTTATAGCCATTGGGGTCTTCTACAAAAGCAATTACCGTAGATCCATGCTTCATCGGCCCGGGTTCGCGCACCACCTTACCGCCTTTATCCTTAATTTGGTCGCAGGTTTGATAGATATCTTCTACTCCTAGGGCAATGTGACCGTAGGCATCTCCGAGATCGTACTGGTCTTGACCCCAGTTATAGGTGAGTTCTAGAACCGTATGATCGGACTCTTCCCCATACCCGACAAAGGCCAAGGTAAACTCTCCCCCTGGATAGTCCTTTTGACGCAGCAGTTTCATTCCTAAAACGTCGCAATAAAACGTTAGAGACTCTTCTAAGTTTTTCACTCGTAACATGGTGTGTAGAAATCGCATGGTTTAATCTCCGAGTTTCAATCCCAAATACTTTCCAAAATTCAAGGCGGATCGGCGATCCATGGCGTATTCTAACAAACGTTCCCTATATACAATAAGGACACAGTAAGATTATGCCTGAACTTGATAGTGCGATCGCCGAAATCAACGCCCGCGAGATTCTCGACTCTAGAGGTCGCCCCACGGTAGAGGCTGAAGTCTATTTAGCTAATGGTGCCATGGGTTTAGCCCAAGTCCCTAGTGGCGCATCAACTGGGACGTTTGAAGCCCATGAACTCCGAGATGATGACCCTGAGCGTTATGGGGGTAAAGGGGTCTTAACCGCAGTTCGCAATGTCCAAGAAAAAATTGCTCCAGCACTCGTTGGAATAGATGCTCTCAATCAACGGTTGGTTGACCATCTGATGATTGACCGAGATGGCTCCAGTAATAAGAAAGAATTGGGCGCAAATGCTATTCTCGCCGTTTCTCTAGCAACCGCCAAAGCCGCCGCAGAAACCCTAGGATTGCCCTTATACCGCTATTTGGGCGGCCCTTCCGCTAATGTGCTTCCTGTGCCGATGATGAATGTGATCAATGGTGGGGCCCATGCGGATAATAATGTCGATTTTCAAGAGTTCATGATTGTCCCCCATGGCGCGCCAACGTTTAAGGATGCTCTACGCTGGGGTGCAGAAGTGTTTGCTTCGTTGAGCAAGGTCCTCAAAGACAAAAACTTACTCACGGGGGTCGGAGATGAAGGGGGATATGCTCCCAACTTAGAGTCGAACCAGGCAGCCTTAGATATTCTTATGGATGCCATTCATAAGGCGGGATATGAACCTGGAAAGCAAGTTTCTTTAGCCTTAGACCTGGCAGCGAGCGAATTCTATGATAATGGCAATTATGTTTATGATGGGTCTTCCCACTCGGCTGAAGAATTTGTTGGTTATCTGGGTAGTTTAATCGATCGCTATCCCATTGTTTCGATGGAAGATGCTCTCTTTGAAGATGATTGGGATAATTGGAAACTGGCAACGGAGAAATTAGGCGATCGCATTCAGCTCGTTGGTGATGATTTATTCGTCACTAATCCTAGTCGTTTGCAGCAAGGGATCGACCGCTCTGTTGCCAATGCCATTTTGATTAAACTCAATCAGATTGGTTCTTTGACCGAAACCCTAGATACCATTGCTCTCGGAGCGCGATCGAGCTATCGCTCCGTCATCAGTCACCGTTCTGGAGAAACGGAAGATACGACCATTGCCGATCTATCCGTTGCCACTAACGCAGGACAAATTAAAACGGGTTCCCTCTCCCGCAGCGAACGAATTGCCAAGTATAATCGCTTATTACGCATTGAAGATGAATTAGGTGAAATGGCAGTTTATGCCGGAACTGTTGGTTTAGGCCCCAAGATTAGTTAGGGAAATGGGGAATGGGGGAACACTCCAGAGACAGGGAGGGAGATTCCCTATTCCCTAACACAAAACGCTATATATTAAAAAATATTAAGAATTCTTGCATTAAAACCATAATTACTCATTAAATTTTCTCGATCTACCTTTCTACAGGATTGGCCCAAAGTCTGATATATAGTAAATAGTTAAGGAATGTAAGTTTTTCTAAGATTCGGGAGATATATCAAGGTGGCAATTCCTTTATTAAACTACTCTCCAAAAACACAAAATGAGCGTGTTTCCGGCTATGAAAAAGGCTCAGAAGAGCAGCCCATCATTTATTCCACGGAAAATCTGCCCGCTGGCAGTGACATGGATGAAGTAATCTGGGCTGGTTATCGCCAGGTTTATAGCGAACACCAAATTCTCAAGCAAAATAAACAAACCTTCCTAGAGTCTCAACTCCGGTATGGTCAAATCACAGTTCGGGATTTCATTAAAGGTTTAGTGACCTCCGATCCCTTCCTGCGGCTGAATTACGAAACCAATAACAACTACCGCTTTGTCGAAATCTGCGTTCAACGCTTGTTAGGGCGCGATGTATACAGCGAGCGGGAAAAAATTGCTTGGTCCATTGTGATCGCGACTAAAGGGGTAATGGGATTTGTCGATCAACTCTTAGAGAGCGATGAATACCTGGAAAACTTTGGGTATGACACGGTTCCCTACCAGCGTCGTCGGTCTATTCCCCAACGGCCAACTGGAGATACCCCATTTAATCTCAAGACTCCTCGGTATGAAGCCTATCACCGTTCTCAGTTGGGCTTCCCTCAATTGGTTTGGCAAAACCAAATCCGCAAGTTTACTCCCCAAGAGAAAGTACCAGGCGCTGGCAGCCCTTCCTATTTCTTGGATATGGCTAAGTCCATTGGTAGCGCTCGGCCCGGAGGAGCAGGACGGGTTTCAACTGCGAATCTTCCGATCGCGGCTCCTTACCGTAAGTCAAAGTCCTAATCTTTGTCTAAGCACTTGTAAAAGTTTATTAAATTCTGGGGGTGGTGGAGCAATAGCTTCTATCCACTCCTTTTTTATTGGATGTTCCAGGCGCAGTCGCCAAGCGTGGAGGGCTTGCCCAGAGATGTTAACGCCTACGGAGCGGTTGCGACTATAGGTGGCATCTCCCACGAGGGGATGACCGATAAAGGCACTATGGACGCGGATTTGATGGGTACGGCCGGTTTCAAGTTGGAAGTGCATGAGGGTATAGTTACCGAGGCTCTCTTGAACCTGCCAATGGGTGATGGAGGGACGACCGCCTTTTTCTGGGGGGACGATCGCCATTTTTTGGCGATCGCCAGGATGTCGCCCAATGGGTTGGTTAACGGTTCCGCTGTCGGTGCTGGGAGAACCATGGACAATACCGAGATAGTCGCGACGGGCAGTTTTTTCTTTCAGTTGAGCTTGGAGATGATAAAGGGCGGTTTCAGTTTTGGCGATCGCCAGAGCGCCAGTGGTATCCTTATCGAGTCGATGGACAATTCCCGGTCTCTGCTCACCACCAATGCCTTTTAAGTCAGGACAATGGGCTAAAATGCCATGGACTAATGTCCCCGTTTCATGACCAACTGAGGGATGTACCACTAAGCCAGCCGGTTTATTAACAATCAAAATTTGATCGTCTTCATAGAGAATATCCAGGGGGATGTCTTCTGGGATCAGGTCAACCGGTTGCACGGGAGGCAACTCTAAGATGATGCGATCGCCCGGTTGCAGAGTCATTTTCTTCAGTTGACATACCCGATCATTGACTTTCACTTGACCGCGATCGATCAATTTCTGGAGCCGGGAGCGAGAAAAATCCGGTAACTGATCCGAGAGATAGCGATCGAGGCGATCGGCCTTCTGTTTAACCTGAAGATTAATTATTTCTGATAAATTTACAATCACAACTATAGCCCTACACGCTGTTCATGGGTAATGGGTAAAACCAATCGATTGAATCATTACTTTAAAATAAGTGGTTTTCCCCCCTAGGTCACTTGATAAAAAAAGCGGTAAAGTAAAGATATTAAGAGTTCAAGGGTGCATAGACACAATGAATTATCTACCGAAATTGCTTCAGATCCTTTTGATGATCGTGGCTATCCAGAGTTTTGGCTGTTCCCAGCAAAACCCAAACCTCATGAAACAGAACTTAGCCATTGATTGCTGCCAATGCTGTGATGACGATGGAAATAATTGTAAATGCTGTTTATGTGGATGACCTCTTGATCGCCTAAAAATTAGTGCTGATTCTTTAGCTATTACCCCACGAGTCATTTCCCTGACTCTATTTTTATAAGTCATTAAATACACTGAATAAACAACCGTTTTAAACGACTATTATGCAGTATAATTAGTCAGTAAATATCTAGAGCATTTCTCGCATAAGCTAACCAGCTTCGTATTACTTCACTGCTGCCACAATTATATCTTTTATGGAGGGGTAATCCATCAATTGCCCCTCCGTCAGTGTTCATCACTGTCCACTCTCAACTCTAAGCTATCCAATCAACTGATGATAGCAGGGGTACACTAGAAATAAGGTCAAAATGGAGTCAACCGTCCATAGAGCCTCAAGAGAAACCTGATGGTGGGAAAAGTCCTTAATTGATAGATTGAAGGGATGTGGGCAACGTTGAGCAGTATAATCAAGCGATGGGGTAAAGTCTGGCTCACTGCTACTAGCATGACTGTAGCGATCGTTGGTGTGCGGCTTACAGGAGTATTACAACCTTTAGAGCTAGCGGCATTCGATCAAGGGTTTCGCTTGCGTCCAGTAGAAGCTAGAGACGATCGCATTATCATTGTTGGCATTAATGAGACAGATCTGCAAAGTGTGGGAACTTGGCCAGTTTCGGATGCCATCTTAACAAAATTATTACAAAAAGTAAAAGCTCAAAATCCTAGCGTTATTGGGTTAAATTTATACCGTAACTTGCCCGTTGAGCCAGGTTATGAGGATTTAACCGCTCTATTTCGAGAGACTTCCAACTTAATTGGGATTGAAAAAGTAGTGGGAGAAAGTGATGGGTTGGCGATCTCCCCCCCTCCTGTCCTCGCTGAACTCAGTCAAATTAGTGCCAATGACTTACCCTGGGATGTGGATGGTAAAATTCGCCGAGGGTTCCTCTATCTCGATGATGCTCAAGGTAATACAATCTTAAGTTTAGGCTTTCGTTTGGCTATATTATACTTAGAGACCCAGGATATTTCCCCTACAATTACCGAAGATTTTCAGATTACCCTGGGTGAAGCAAGCTTTTACCCCTTTTCCAGCAATGATGGGGCCTATATTCGCAGCAATGATGGCGGTTACCAGATTATCTTAAATTATCGGGGTAAACCGGGCAGTTTTACCACAGTTTCCTTGATGGATGTCCTAGAAGATCGAATTCCCGAAGATTTAATGCGCGATCGCATTATTTTAATTGGTTCCACTGCTAAAAGCTTAAAAGAATCGGTCTTAACTCCCTATAGCAATGAGATTCGAGGGATTCCTCAAGCCATGGCAGGAGTAGAAGTAAATGCTAATTTAATCAGTCAGATCATCAGTGAGGCCATGAACGGCCGGTTATCCATAAAAATTTTACCCGATATCTGGGAATATCTGTGGATTTTTTCTTGGTCAATCATCGGCGCACAATGTATTAGTCAATGGCGGTTCATTGACGGTATTGCTAAACTTTATATTTGGCGAACTATCCTTTATTTTATCATCAGTGCTACTAGTATTATTGGCATCAGCTATCTTCTGTTTCTCTATGGCTGGTGGATACCGATGATTCCCTCTGTTTTAGGCTTAACTAGCTCGGCACTGCTGGAAACCAGCTATACCCTCTGGAGTAATCTGAGAAAATCCCAACAACAACTGCAAGACTATTTACACACTTTAGAATTAAAAGTTGCCGAACGGACCCAAGAATTACAAGCCGCTAAATTAGCAGCAGATGATGCCAATAAAGCCAAAAGTGAGTTCCTTGCCAACATGAGTCATGAACTGCGCACCCCCTTAAATGGCATTCTCGGTTATAGTCAGATTTTAGGTCGAGATTCCAGCTTGAATTCTCAGCAGATTAATAACATCAAGATTATTAATCAATGTGGAACACATTTACTCAATTTAATTAATGACATTCTTGATTTAGCCAAAATTGAAGCCCGCAAAATGGACTTAAATCCCATGGATGTTCATTTTCAATCCTTTTTGCTTGGAGTCGCTGAAATTTGTCGTATCAAGGCAGAACAAAAGAATATTGAGTTTATCTATAAAATTGATGATGAATTACCAGAAAATCTATTTTTTGATGAAAAACGACTCAGGCAAGTTTTAATTAATTTAATTGGTAATGCTATTAAATTTACCCATCAAGGGGGCGTGATTTTCCATGTTTATCGCCGGATACCCCTAATTGATTTAGATTCTAATTCTACAATTCACCCCTTAGCTTTTACTATTGAAGATACTGGCGTAGGAATGACTGCCGATCAATTAAATACTATTTTTTTGCCCTTTGAGCAAGTAGGGAGTAAAAGTCAAAATGCAGAAGGAACGGGTTTAGGCTTGGCAATCACACAGCAAATTATTGATTTAATGGGAGGGGAAATAAAAGTAACAAGCAAGCTGGGACAAGGGAGCAAATTCCAGCTTCACCTTGACTTAAAAAGCCACAATAAATTTAGTCATAAAACCAAATATTTCCGAGCCAATCCTATTCATGTTAAAGGAAAACCACCTCGTATTTTAATTGTTGATAACCGCTGGCAAAATCGTGGAATTATCTGTGAAATATTATCGCCTTTGGGATTTGAATTTGCTGAGGCAGAAAATGGTCAACAAGGTTTAGAGATGGCAGAAAAATTGAATCCAGAATTAATTATTAGTGATGTGGGAATGCCGGTAATGGATGGATTAGAGATGATTCGTCATTTACGACAATCGCCCCAATTTGAAAAGACGATTATTTTAATTTCATCGGTGCGAGCATTTGCATCCAATCAAGATCAATTTTTACAGTCAGGGGCTAATGATATTTTGTCTAAACCGGTTCAAATTGACGAATTGTTAGATAAATTGGAACATTATTTGCAGCTAGAATGGATTTATGAAACTCATGATACAGAAACTGAGGTACATAATTCTGCTGATTCTACGATGATTACGGAACAAAAAACACCGGAATCTACTGAATTAAAACAATTACACTATGCGGCTAAAATTGGCGATATTGAAGGAATAAAAGTAGAACTAGACCGAATTCGAGAACTCGATTCAAGTTATCAAAGTTTTATTAGGAACTTAGAAGAGATGGCGGCGAATTTTGATGTGGAAAGTATTGAAGATATTTTGCAAAAATATGTCTAGTATGGGTCATATTATAAGGTGGGGTATTCGTACCCCACCTCTATCTTGATTGTGAATTTTAACTATTCATTCTCTCCAAAAGTCCCTTAAACAGAGCTAATCCATCGGTTCCTCCTAAAACTGGATCGCTGGCACGCTCGGGGTGGGGCATCATCCCCATGACATTGCCGTTCTGATTGCAAATTCCAGCAATATTATTGAGGGAACCATTGGGATTTTCTCCGACATAGCGGAAGAGAACTTGCTGATTATCTTCGAGTTGGTTAAGCGTTTCGGAATCGGCATAATAGCGCCCTTCGCCATGGGCAATGGGGAGGGTAACGTTCCGATCTTTAAGGTATAAATGGGTAAAGGGGGTTTGATTATTTTCTACTTTCAAGGTGATGCGATCGCACACAAAGTGAAGTCCTTGATTGCGTGTTAAGGCTCCCGGTAATAATCCCACCTCGGTTAACACCTGAAACCCATTGCAGATACCAAAGACGAGCTTACCTTGGTTGGCATGTTCGACGATCGCCCCCATAATGGGAGAAAATCGGGCGATCGCCCCGCAGCGCAAATAATCTCCATAGCTAAATCCCCCCGGTAGTACCACCACATCCACATCATCTAATGTCGTTTCTTGATGCCAAATTAACCGAGTTGGGCAACCTAACACATCGCGCAATACATACACCATATCGCGATCGCAGTTAGAACCGGGAAAAACCACCACCCCAAACTTCACGATCTTTCCCCCCTACTCTGGAATTAAATCAAAACGATAATTTTCAATCACAGGATTGGCTAACAGGCGATCGCACATTTGATCGAGCTGCTCCTGAGCCTCCTGTTCTCCCTCTGCTTGCAGTTGTAAATCAATATATTTACCAATTCTCACCCCTTCTACGGTTTCATATCCCAACTCTTTTAAGCCCGACTCCACCGCAACCCCCGCTGGATCGAGAACGGAAGGGCGCAGGGTGACAAAAATTTTCGCACGATAGGTTTGAGCCACGATTGACTTGCCTTTAGGGTACACCACTTTTAAGAGTACACCCCCTGTCCTCAGAAAGAAACTGCTACAGTGTGCAATTGAACTCCTAATTCAACATACATCCCCATGAATCCATTGAATCGGCGATCGCTCTTCCGCCTGATCCTCACCAGTTTCCTCCTTCTGGCGCTCTCCCTACCCTTCGGAGCGCCCACCTTCGCCCTAGGAGGTAAACTCCCCGACATTGGGCAACCTGCCCCCTCCTTCCAACTGCCCACCAATACCGGAGAGGGGGAAATTTCCCTTTCTGATTATCAAGGACAATGGATTGTGGTTTACTTCTACCCTGCTGACTTTACCCCAGGTTGTACCCTAGAAGCGCGGCGCTTTCAACAAGATTTACCTGAATACTTAGAGCGTAATACCCAAATTTTAGGCATTAGTGCTGATGATATTAAATCCCATGCTGATTTTTGCGACAGTGAAGGCTTAAAATTTCCCTTACTTGCCGATACCACCGGGGCAGTGAGCAAAGCCTATGGTTCTTGGTTACGATTTATCTCCATGCGCCATACGTTTATTGTTGATCCTGATGGCATTCTCCGCGCCACATTTACCGGCGTTCGTCCTGCAATTCACTCCCAAGAAGTTCTCACTCGTTTGGACGAGCTGCAAGCCTAAATTAACTGTTTGATTACAGATAATCTTGCACAGTATCAACCGATAAGGATAGGATTTGGGCGATCGCCTCAGCAGCAATGGGACTTGATGCTGAGGCGATCGCCACTACGATGATTGGCTAAAAGAGGTAGTATTATGAACAGTCGTCACTTAACTGTAATTGTCTATAAAGAAGATGACCTGTATATTGCCGAATGTCCAGAAGTCGGTACAGTAGATCAAGGAGAGACCATAGAACAGGCGATCGCCGGTTTAAAACAAGCCACACAACTCTATTTAGAAGAATTTCCCCTCCCGAAAACTTCACCTCGCTTTGTGACGACCATTGAGGTTAACTATGCCTAAGTTACCACGAATTTCTAGTAGAGAAGCAATTCGGGCGCTTGAGCGTTTAGGTTTTGAAGTTGTTCGTCAAACGGGAAGTCATATTGTTATGAAACAGACAACTGAAGAAGGAAAAATTGGTTGTGTCGTGCCCTTACACAAAGAGTTAAAAATTGGGACATTAAGTGGTATTCTCAGACAAGCACAAATTACCGTTGAAGAGTTTATTGAAAATTTGTAGAGGCGGGTAGGGTGGACAGGAACATAAGCCATTTATTCAACTTCGACAACTTTATACCCTGCCCACCCTACAGACTACGGGCGACAATATGCAATCTTTAGCGGCAATTGCCCCCAACCCCTACCCATTTTTAATTTTTATATTGATCTAACTTGCTCTTCCTCTAAGACTGTGGCAAGGTTTGAAACAGACTTTAACCATACACCCAACCATGCCGTTGCAACCGGAACCCGCAGAAAAAATCCAACAACGCTTCTTCTACCAAGGACGTAAATTCAGCTTCGAGGGCGCAACCCTGCGCCTTCCCAATGGCGTTGTCGGTGACTGGGAATGCATCCATCATCCTGGAGGCGCTCTTGCTGTACCCGTCACCCCAGAAGGAAAATTAGTCCTGGTGCGTCAATACCGCTTTGCGGCACAGGGACGACTGCTTGAATTTCCTGCTGGAACCGTAGAAGTGCATGAAGATCCCGCCGAAACCATTAAACGAGAAATTGAAGAAGAAACCGGATATCGAAGTCATAAATGGCGTAAACTGGGTGAATTTTTTCTGGCTCCTGGCTATTCCGATGAAATTATTTATGCCTTTTTAGCCGAAGATCTCGAACTCTTGCCTAACCCTCCCGAGCAAGACGAAGATGAAGATATAGAAACGGTGTTAATGACTCCACAAGAATTAGAACAAGCCATTGTAGACGGGGAACAAGTCGATGCCAAATCCATTTCCGCCTTCGTTTTAGCCCGTCCCTTCCTCCGCTAAGTAGGTAGGCTAAAGTATTTGTAAAATAGCCAGCAGTATCCAATTACCCATTACCCATTACCCGGGTGAAGCGCTATAACCTATGACTTCTCCTCCCCCTTCCCTAGAGAAACCCCGCCGTAAACAAAATGACTGGCAGCTTTTAATGCGACTGGCTCCCTATGCTCGTCGCCATGGAAAATTGCTGACAGCATCCTTAATCCTTTTATTGCCTCTGTCGTTGGCTGGCGCAGTTCAGCCTTTGATGATTGGACAAGCGGTTTCTAAACTTAAGAGCGAACCCACTTGGTCTATTTTAGATTCCTTATCGGTGTCTACCAGTATTAATCTCTTAGGGGGTTTGCTTCTGGTTACGATTCTCTTTCGCCTCCTATTTGCTGGTATACAAGGGTTTATGATTCAAAAGGTGGGACAACAGTTAACCGCAGATATTCGCGATGATTTATTTGACCATGTTACTGCCTTAGCCGTTAAATTTTTTGACCGAACCCCCGTCGGTAGTTTGATTACCCGGTTAACCAATGACGTAGAAGCCCTCGGAGAGGTCTTTTCCACAGGAGCGATCGGCATTATCAATGATATTGTCTCCATTATGGTCATTGGTGTAGTGATGTTTCGCCAGCAATGGCAATTGGCGCTTCTGTTAATTGGTCTACTGATTCCTGTCACCTTACTGATTATTTACTTTCAACAGCAATATCGAGCTGCCAACTATATCGCTAGGGAAGAATTATCCAAGCTCAACGCCCAATTCCAAGAAAATATTATCGGCATTGATGTCGTCCAACTCTTTCGCCGTGAGCGGTTTAATCAAGAACTCTTTCGTAAAAACAATCAACGGTTTATTGAAGCTATTGATAAAACCATCTTCTATGATTCCGGAGTTTCTGCGACCTTAGAATGGATTGCCCTCGTCGCCGTTGCTGGCGTTCTCGGTTTAGGCGGAATGCTCATTCTACAAGATCAACTTACGTTTGGTATCCTCTCTGAATTTATCCTCTTTGCACCTCGTTTTTTCGACCCCCTGCGGCGGTTCGCGGAAAAATTCACCATGTTTCAATCGGGATTTACTGGCATTGAACGGATTAATGAACTCATGAGTCAACCCATTGATATTCGCGATCCAGAAGTCGAAAAACGCCAAAATCTACAAATAGGGGTAGCTTCACCCAGATCTGCATTGGAAAAGGAAAAATTGGCTCAATCCACCGCTATAGAACTATCAGAACCAAAAATAGGTGAAATTCGCTTTGAAGAGGTTTGGTTTGCCTACAAAAAAGATGAATTTGTGATTAAAAATCTAGATTTTACTATTCGCCCTGGTGAAAAAATTGCCCTTGTGGGACCAACGGGAGCTGGTAAAAGTTCGGTGATTCGCTTGTTATGTCGCCTCTATGAACCCACCTATGGGAGGATTTTAGTTGATGGTATTGATATTCGCCATTTACCCCAACAAGAGTTGCGCCGTCATTTAGGCGTGATTTTACAAGATGGATTTCTATTTTCTGGAGATGTGAAAAGTAATATTTCCCTGGGTGAATCCTATCCGTTATCTCAAATTCAAGCAGCAGCAAAACTGACCAATATTGACCGCTTTATTGAAGAGTTACCCCAAGGATATAATACCCAATTACGGGAAAGAGGTACAAATTTATCCAGCGGACAAAAACAGTTATTAGCTTTTGCGCGAGTCGCGATTCGCAATCCAAATATCTTAGTTTTGGATGAAGCAACATCGAGTTTAGATGTGGGCACAGAAGCCTTAGTCCAAGAAGCCCTCGATCAGCTTTTAATCAATCGCACCGCCATTATTATCGCTCATCGTCTATCCACTATTCGCAATGTAGACCGAATTTTTGTCTTAAAACAGGGGGCTTTAGTGGAAACAGGAACCCATGAATCCTTATTAGCTCAAAAGGGATTATATGCGAGTTTGTATCAGTTGCAAATGTTGGGGACTTGAAGATAGACTTTAGCTATAATTTATGAAAATGGTAGAATACGAACTCTTAATTTAGATTCATTAATGGTTACTATAGCGCTTCGCGCTAGGCTTGCTTTGCAATAGGCTTGCTTTGCAATAGCTTGTATGGCTTAGGTTCTAAGGCTTAAAGCTGTACCTCATAGAAGAGAGAAACGCTATAATGCTCCAGATTCTAGGAAATCTCTGCTTTTCTCAATGGCTGAAATAACAATATTTTCTAAGTGACTCGACAGCGCAAAGCGCCATAACGTCCTGAGAGTGGAGGAGAGAGAAAACCCTCTCTCCTCGTAGGGGGGAATCAACCCGTGTTTCGCATTCCCGCAGCAATGCCGTTAATCGTGAGTAGAGCGCCTCGCAGTAATTCGCCCTTACTATAGCGAGAAATCACGCCCGATGAACCACCAGTATTATGTTGACGTAGGCGGCTTAAGAGGGAGACTTGTAACATGCCTAATGGAATGATAGTACGATTGCGTAACTGAACCGATCGCTGAAGCATGGGGTCTCCATCCAAAAGTCTCTCATGATTCGTAATAGCCAGAATCACTTCACGAGTGCGATAGAATTCCTCTTTGATTTGATCAAACACCAGTTCGAGTCTCCCTAACTCCTCCTGGGGACAAAGTTTTTCCAGGTAGTGCCTGGAAATATGCAAATCTACCTTAGAAAGGGTCATTTCTACTTTCGAGACCACCATCTTGAAGAACGGCCACTTAGCATAGAAATATTGCAGCAGTTTCAGATGTTGTTGGGGTTCTTGATCGATAAATTCCTGGAGAGCTGTTCCTACTCCATACCAACTCGGCAGTAAATACCGAGCCTGAGTCCAGCTAAACACCCAAGGAATGGCTCGCAGTCCCGAAAGACCTTTCTTTTTACCTCCACGACGAGCAGGACGGGAGCTAATTTGCAGTTGACTAATTTCCTGGATGGGGGTGGCGTAGTGGAAGAAGTCGAGAAAATCGGGTTGTTCGTAGATTAGAGAACGATAGTGCGATCGCGCCTTAATCGCCAATTCTTCCATAATCTCATTCCAGGGGTCAATATCATCAAACCCACTGCCGAGGACTCCCGCTTGCACCACTGCAGAGGTAATTGTTTCTAGGTTATACAGGGCCAACTCCGGTAAGGAATACTTAGAGGCCAACACCTCTCCCTGTTCCGTGATTTTAATCCGTCCATTAATACTACGGCTCGGTTGGGCTAAAATCGCTTCATAGGCTGGCCCGCCCCCTCGACCGACAGAACCCCCGCGACCATGGAAAATCCGTAATTCTACTCCAAATGGAGTGCCGACTTGCTCTAGTGCTTTCTGGGCCTTATGAATTTCCCAGTTACTACTTAAGAAACCCGAATCTTTATTGCTATCGGAATAACCAAGCATGATTTCTTGCAATGCTGGTTTTTGCTCTTTTAAGGCTTCATATCCACCAGAAATGGAAGCTCGATAGGGGAGTAATTCAAACAGTGCTTGCATCACTATTGGCGCTCGTTTGAGGTCTTCGACGGTCTCAAAGAGGGGAACTACTTGTATCGTACTCACACCAGTGGCTGGATCATAAAGTCCGGCTTCTTTGGCTAACAGCAGTACTTCGAGAATATCGCTGACATCATTACTCATGCTGATGATGTAAGTTTGACAGATTTCCCGGCCAAATTCCTGTTGCAGTTGACGCACCATGCGTAGGGTTTCGATGGTTTCACAGGTTGTTTCCGAAAACGGTAATTCTCCTGGAATCAGGGGTCGCAAGGTTTGCAGCTCTGTCGCTAACCATTCAACCCGTTCTTCTTCGCTCAGGTCGTCATAGGATTGGGGTAGAATCCGCAAGTATTGGATAATTTCGTTAATGGCGCTGCTATGGCGAGAACTTTCTTGACGGATGTCTAAATGGGCAAGTTTAAACCCGTAAATTTCGACTTGGCAAATGAGATCTTCAAGTTCCCGACAATAAAAACCGGTTTCGGTTAGGGAGCGATGAATCAGTTGCAGTTCTTTCAGGAAGTCTTCACTAGAGGAATAACTGTGTGTGGTGAGGTTACTTTCGGGAAACTTGGGTCTACCGTCTTGGCCAATTAGGGGCCGATGGGTGACTTGAATTTCGGATTGCAAGTTGCGATCGCGGGTTTCTTCTAATCGTTTTAGAATATACGACAACTTTAGACGATAGGGTTCCTGACGATAGCGAATTGACAGTTGCTCATAAACTACGGGAAGCTGTTGCTGGTCTTGCTCTAACGATTCTAATAGCTCAGGTAGCACATCGCTCCAGTGCAAGGATAGACTCAGGATATCCGTTAAGTATTTAATCGAAGTAATATACTTTTCTAACACCAGGTTTCGTTGATAGCAAGCGGTTTGCCACGTCACTGAAGGGGTGACAGATGGGTTACCATCTCGATCCGATCCGACCCAAGACCCGAAGGTACAAAATTTATATTGAGGAGGAGTTAAGTTGGGGAATGTGCCCTTGAGAGCCTGCTTAAACCTCTGATAGAGTTTGGGAATGGCATCAAATAGAACTTCCCCAAAGTAGTGGAGAGTATAATCAACTTCATCTAAGACCCGAGGCTTAAATTGATGCAATTCGTCGGTACGCCACCAGAGGCGAATTTCTTGGCGTAGTTGTTCCGTTTTTTCATTAATTTTGTTGGCTACAGCCGAGGGAATAGAGGCAGAATTGCCCTTAGTCGCCACTAATCCTTCTTCCCATTGATCCAGTTGTTGCAGCAATTTCGCAATCCGCCGTTGCTTATCCCGAATGGTATGGCGAACAATTTCCGTTGGGTGAGCGGTAAAGACTAAGCGCACATCGAGTTGATTAATCAACGTTTGAATCTGTCCGGGGGGCACATTCAGTTCTTTTAGTTTGGGAAATAGAGAATGAAATGTACCTAAGTCACGACGGATTTTACTGAGATTGCCACTCCAAGGTTTGGGTTGAAAATGTTCTGGAGGCGAAAGTTCTTCTGGTTCACTTGAGTCTAAAGAAGGGTTAGCGGATGTAGGGGAATCCCAATATTGCTGTTGTTGGCCCCTTTGCTCATAATGCTGTTCAACGATATTAATAAGTTGGAAATAGAGGGCAAACGCCCGAGTTGCCCGGATGGAGGCGTTCAAATCTAAGTTTTCAATTAAGGCTTGGGTTTGGGTGTTGACCACATTAGGGGCTTGACCTTCTGGGGAGCAGAGGGTACGCATTTCCCTGATTAAGGTGATTAGCTCACTGCCACATTCTTGTTGGAGTACCGACTCCCACAACTGTTCGACTAATTTCAGACGCTGACGCAACAGCAACTCAGAGGTCAGAGTCGCCACGACTTCATTGGAGGAGGAGGGCGAACTATTAGCGGATAGGTTACTCAAGTTAGGGTTTGAGGGGTGAAGTGTTGAACTCATCGAATTCTGATCCAGCTAGTGATACTCAACCATTCTAGGGGGTGAAGGTTGCTTTGACGGGAGTGATGATTGATCGATTCACCGATCAATCGACTTCTTGCAGAAGTCAGGCAAGAGACAATAGTCATAGAAGAATCTTATGATTACTGCATTACTATTTCGTTTTCTGCCCACTGATGCAAGAGGTCTCAATATTTCGCGGGCGGTTGGTCTGCTTTTGATTGTCAAGGGGAGATGGAGAACAAACTGTCCATAATGAACAGTTTTCCCGACAAGAGTGGTTTAGATTTCTAGGTTTCTCGATTCGATTCGGATGAGGTATGCGGAGGCTCAGTGAGTAAGGGTAGGCGATCGCCGCGAAAAATCTCTTCTGAGTCTCGACCAACTTGCTGCCAGAATTGACTCACATTCTTTAAGGCTAAGAGGCCAACGACCACAGGCAGGGTCGATAAACTTAAGAGGATAGAGATCCCTCCACTAGAAACGGTAGGGGAAGACTCTCGATCAGATTCAAGGGAGTTAGAAGGTTGCATATTTTTTTTGTAAAGCGATATAAAGTGTCTAGGGAGCAAGCCCAATCCCATGAATTGGATTATGGGGTTTGATCGCCCAACTCATGCCGTTCCAATGGCATCCAATTCGCTCAGTCTATCCTGAAAAAGTGGCTTTATCAAAGCATAATCCCCTATTCCATCCCATTGTGTAATACCATGCATGGAGACTGGTTTGATAGCAACCGCTAAAGCCGTTAGGACAGGTTTGAATCCTGAAACCTAGCTCCCATAATCTGTTGCCTATTGCTAGAGTGCCTATTCCCTACTCCCTAGCGTTCAACGCTATAACGCTTCCCACTCCCCCTTGATGTCATCTTCCCTATGCCGCCCATGAATTCTACTCACACAATCGGGACTTGGACAAGTTTATCCCAATGGGCCCAAGATCGGATTGGGCCAGAGGTGGGAAAAGTGAAAGTCCGAGTACGGGGTAATATTCTCCATATTCTTTGTGAAAGCGCTCCCCATTCTCCTTCGCAAGATTGGGTGGAATCAAGTTTAATTGAAGGACTATCCGAGATTTCCCTAGATCGTTTACTGCCAGACGATCAACCGCCAATTTACCAAATCTGGATTTATGGTCGGGTGAGTGGGCCGAATTATCCAGAGTGGACGAAACAAATTGATTTGAATAAGCTGGAGATCGCCTCTGTTCCTAATCCGAGCGATTATGGCGATCGCCCGCCAGAAAACGCCCCTCCCCCCCGAGGAGAACGACCTACCCCAACGCCAGAAAACGGACGTTCAGTAGCGGCGGCAGCGGTTGCTGACCCCATTGAGACTAGCTCTGGAATGGGGATGGTGGTCTCGAATCGTAATTTAGCGGCTGAGGGTAATCCCCATGCGATCGCCCGTTACCTCAGTGAAAGTCTCAGTCCTCTGGGGATTGGAGTCAAGGTTAAGGTGAAAACCCTGAAGCGCTACAATCAACTGGATACTCCCTTTAAACGGCTCCATGTGGGTATCTATAGCAACTATAGTCCCGATTCCAGCTTACTAGGGCCGAAAATTGCCGGGCAATTGCGGGAATTAGAGCTATCCGGATTTCGGGATGCGGCGATCGCCTGTCAAGTTCATGGCGAACCTTCCCCAGATTGGGTGTTGCTGGTCGATCTGACTCCCCGCTCGGTGATGCTCCGTCAATGGGCGCGATGGGGAGATGTCCCTGCAATTAATCGCCTGATTGACCAAATTTTAGCCCCAGAAACCCAACTACATATCTCCGCTATTCTCAAAGAATCGACCCTACACCTGTTTTGTCGGGGGACAATAATTCCCCAGCAAGACCTGGTCATCCAAAAGATTCAAAGTTTACTCAATGCGATCGCTCCCCAAGGTATTCATGCCGCCACAATCTATGGTCACCTGAATAATAAATCGACCCCGGCTTGGGTAGATTGGCTGGATCTGCCCGCCAAAAGTGACCAGGATTTGCATCCCTCCACCCTAGAATTAGCCCAAAAGGGTCATCAAGTCGCCCTACAATTTCTGCTGAATCGACTGCTCAACCCGGAAATTGAGCAACAACTCAGCACTGGAGGAATTCGGATTCAAATTCTGCTCAAGCAAGACCTCTTGCATGTGATGAGTGATGCTCCGGTTTGCCCCAACCAACGGCAAGTCGCTCCCCTAGTGGCGAAATTCCTGCGTCAACTGAAAATTCCGGGGATTGCTGGCGTGCGGGTTTATGGACGTAGAGCGGGTCAAAAACTGCCCCGTTGGAACTATGGGGTTGACTTTAAGTCCAGAAAACGGTTGGTTCCGGAAGCGCCCCCAGAATTCGCCGCCAGTAGCGCCTATGTGGGCGATCTAATTGCCCTCGATCGCGCTCCCCATCGCTGGCAAGATTCCCCCTCCTCGGTGAATTCAGAGCCTCACTCTTCTTCAGTGGCTGTCCAGGAAACGGAGGATCGATTCGCTTCACCCCAGCATACAGCTCCAGCTTCTCCCCCTCAACCTTCGGTTGCCCCGAAGAAGCATCCGAAAATCTCCTTAGTACAACGCTGTCAACAAGCGTTAGTCAGAAGTGGACTTTTGGCTCCTGATGCCCAACCTGCCCCCATTGAAGGCACGCTTTCCCCCTATTCCCCACTGCAAACTCCCCGATCGCATCCGAGTTGGAGGGATCGCCTGACTCCTCAACTGATGATTGCCCTAGTTTGGTCAGCTCTGGGGTTACTGCTAACGTTGGAAATTGATTGGTTATTGGGGTATAAATTAACCCAATTAGCGAGTCCAAATCCCTCCAGTGCGGCGATCGCCCCAGGCTATTTGAATTTAGGTACAGATCCAGCCAATGCCAGTGATGAGAGTGTGTTGGGGAATCAGGAGGCGACATCAGAGGAGTGTGCAGATAGTTCCTGTTTAAGTCCCCCGTCTCCCTATCCCACGTTTAATAATCAACTGATTGATGAGCATTTGGGGCGATATCATGCCTTGATGTTAGAATCGGGTGCGCCCGATGTGATGATTATTGGCTCATCCCGTGCCCTACGAGGGATCGATCCGCAGCAACTGCGAGAGGATTTGGCCGATCAAGGCTATACGGATGTGAGTATTTATAATTTTGGCATCAATGGGGCAACCGCTAAGGTGGTAGATTGGGTGATTCGGGAATTGTTGACTCCTGAACAGTTGCCGAAAGTGATTATTTGGGCCGATGGGACCAGGGCATTTAATAGCGGACGGGAGGATCTAACCTATGAGGCGATCGCCGCTTCTGAAGGATATCAGCAGTTACAAGCGCAAACGCTAACCCGACCGGAGTATGGTACACCTTGGTCTGGAAATTCATCACCTCAGACCTCTGAGGATAAGCAGGAGGGTTTACAGCGTTTTTCCATTACCCAGAGCTACGAACAAGCGAATGATTGGCTAGAAGCCGGTTTGGGGTCGCTCTCTGCGGTGTATCCCCAGCGCGATCGCCTCCATAACCAGATTCAGAAAAGTTTATCTAAGCTTCTCCCTGAAGATACCTCTCAAAGTGCTTTGGTTGAAGACCAGGAAAAGCTCCAACCCGCGATTCTCAATCCGGATGGGTTTCTGCCCTTTAAAATTCAGTTTGACCCCGATACCTACTATGAGAATCATCCTCAAGTCTCTGGGGCTTACGATCGCGATTATGAGTTCTTTAGTTTAGAGGGCGAACAGGACGAAGCTCTTAGAAATACGATGGCTTATACCCAAGATATGGGCGTGAGTTTGATGTTCGTCAATATGCCCTTAACAGATGTCTATTTAGATCCAGCCCGCACAGACTTTGAATCCCAGTTTCAGGACTATCTTCGCACCCAACAAGCCTTGGGTTTACAGGTTCAGGATTGGATCTTGCTCTGGTTGGGGGGAGAATACGGTTATTTTTCCGATCCGAGCCATCTGAATCGTTATGGTGCTGAGGCGATCTCCACGGAACTCGCTAAAAATACAGAGATTGATTGGACGAAACAATTAAAAATTAAAAATTAATAACTAAAAATGATTCTACACCCATTTCCCTATTGCCTAGCGCGAAGCGCTATATAACCGATGAGCTTCACGTCCCTTCTCTATGGTGTATTTTTATTCAGCGTCTGCATCCTCTATTGGTCAAGTCAATCCGGGAAAACGCGGTTTTTGTTACTGGCGATCGCCTCATTAATCTTTTACGCCTCTTGGCAACCCCAATATCTGCCGCTGCTTTTAGCCATGACTTGGGTTAACTATAGTTTAGCCAAAGTCCTAGTTCCCGATTCCGTCCAAGGTTCCCACGGTCAAGATTGGCAGTTATCTAACCAAGAATGGCAGTTCGCCCAAGCGGGTTGGAATCAGCGGCGCTTTTTTATTCTCGTCGTTGGAATCGTCTTAAATGTCTTTCTGTTATTCGGCTTTAAGTATATTCCCTTTGTCCTCGGTTCCGTCGGCCAGATCTGGCAAATCCCCACTGCTACGGCTTCTGCCGACTGGGTGAGCGACAATGTGATCGCACCCTTGGGGCTGAGTTTCTTCTGTTTTGAGGCGATCGCCTATTTAGTCGATGTCTATCGTGGCGCACCCGCTGCTAAAAGTTTTACCAAGTTTGCCGCCTACAAGCTCTTTTTTCCCAAACTCATTTCTGGCCCCATTACCCTGTATCAGCAGCTCACCACCCAACTGAGAACTCCCCAATTTCCCTCCATCGAAATGTTCACAGAAGGGTTATGGCTCATTGCATTAGGAGCCACCAAAAAAGCCCTCGTTGCTGACCGTTTGGGACTGATTGTAGACCTCAGTTTTACTCACCTGGTTCGCGCCGGAAGTTGGGATTTATGGTTGGCAACCCTTGCCTATGGACTACAACTCTTTTTAGACTTTAGTGGCTATGTTGATATTGTTCGCGGTAGTGCCATTTTACTCGGCTTAACTCTACCCGAAAACTTTGAAGACCCCTATTTTACGACCAGCATTGCCGACTTTTGGCGACGCTGGCACATGACATTAGGAAATTGGCTGAGAAATTATCTTTATTTTCCCTTGGGAGGTTCCCGTTTAGGACTATTCAGAACTTGTTTAAATCTGCTGATGGTCATGCTCATTGCTGGAATTTGGCATGGTGCAGCCTGGGGTTTCATTGTTTGGGGTGTTTATCATGGATTAGCCTTAATTGTCCATCGTTTAGTCGATACTATCTCCAAACAAAGTCATGCATTAAAGGCCTTTTGGCAAAGTTTACTGGGTACACTATTCGCTTGGATAATCACTCAATTTATGGTCTTTAGTGCCTGGATCTTTTTCCGCCTCCCCAACTTAAAAGACTCCTGGTTTGCCATCTCCCATTTATTGGGAAAACAGGCTGACCCCCAATTTACCCAGAAAATTTATCTCGATACTCTGGGTATCGATCGCCTACAATTCACCTGGATATTATGCGCTCTAGTCAGCCTTATGACGCTTCTCTTTTTATTGCAGCGACGCTTGAATTTACAGCTCAATTGGCCCATCAAGTTAGTCTTAATTCCTGTCAGTTTATATTTGGTGTGGTTACTCGCTCCCCAAGGAGCACTACCCTATATTTATTTTGATTTCTAAACAGCGTTTAAGTTGATTTTAGCGATCGGATTTATTATTCTAAAACGACAGTGCGATCGCTTATCTTTTTGAAAAGCTCTAGATCTACTTACCTAATCTCTTTTTATATCCTTCTAAAAATAATTTCCTATACTTTCCAGTGAAACCCATTAAATTGACAGCACAAACTTCATCAGAACTGTTCAGTTCTAATGCCAGATCTTCTGACATCAATATCTGATGACAGATCGGTTCATTAAAGAGTTCAATACGAAGCTCTTCTGATCCTACTTGAATCTGGGGTTTTCCTGGAAAGTCAACAAACTTTTCAGCTCTGGGAAATGGTAACAGTTCAGCCATTGGGTGGACATCTTTATATTCTTTTGGCCAAATATTAGTATCTATTTTGACAGCCCCAATCCTCGTGGAAATGGAGTGAGTTTTATGATTTTCATTTTTTCTTTCCAAAGTTCCATTGTAGACGATAAGTTCAATCATTTCAATTAGACCGCTATAACGGTTTATATCAAAGTTGATAAGATTTTTACCTGCTGGATCGTCTAATCTCCAATATAACTTCCCAAAAGATTCATTCAGATTAGGGTAATCAATTGCAATATACAATGAAAGATGAGTTTCAACAGACCATTCTACTTCAACCTCTTCAGCAATAGTCTCTTGGATAAGTAACTTCTTTTTGATTATTGTCATCGCTCAAAATCCTGAAAAATCACACCAAATATATTAAGTGTTGATATAATATTGTAGTCGGGTTGTATGATAGCCGGATATAATTTGCTTCTATAGCAGAGAAAGAGTTCGTGAGGACATGGTTCAAGAGTGAAACCTAGCTACCATCACCTATTCCCTATTCCCTAGCGCGCAGCGCTATAAACTTCTATCGGGTGTGGATTATCCGAGTATTTCTTCCACTGTAAACGAAGTATCTGGAAACGATTGAAGCGCAATTTCTCCTGCTTCTAACCGTTGAACTTGCTGATAACCTTCCGGGGTGGGTTGTCGATACACTTCTAAACACTGTTCGGGAATATTAACGAGCCAAACTTCCGGTATTTGCGCTTGTGCATAAAGGGGAATTTTGATTTGTTTATCCCCTCGAAGCGTTGAATCCGCCACTTCTACCAGTAAAAATATATCCTCCGGTTGCGGATGTCCATCCCGATACAAACCAGGACGGCGATGCAACAGGCATAAATCTGGTTGAGGTTCAGAGGTATCATTTAACTGTACCGGATTTTGTCCTCTCAACCTGACTCTTCCCCATAATTTCGATAGGAATAATTCAGTTAGGCGATCCACGTAAAAGGAATGAATTGGGCCAATAGGTGACATTTTGATAATTTCTCCTCGGATTAACTCTGTGCGATCGCCCGCAGACAGAATCCCAGCCATACCCATCATATGGTACTCTTCGACTGTAAATAACCGCTTCAGTAACAGTGACATCGCTTCCTCCTAAACCTATATTAGGTGTAGACTATCTAAAGATTTCCTCAATTCTAAACCGGATATCTGGCAACAACTGAACCGAAATTTCTCCTGCTTCCAACCGTTGCACTTGTTGATAACCTTCTGGGGTGGGTTGTCGATACACTTCTAAACACCGTTCGGGAATATTAACGAGCCAAACTTCGGGAATTTGCACTTGTGCATAGAGGGGAATTTTGATTTGTTTATCCCCTCGAAGCGTTGAATCCGCCACTTCTACCAGTAAGAATATATCCTCCGGTTGCGGATGTCTTTCCTCATAAAAATCATCACGGGGACGCAGCAGGCATAGATCGGGTTCGGGTTCGGAGGTATTATCTAAGACTATAGGACTTTGCACTCTTACCCATGCCTGTTCGCCTAATTGCAATACAAATAACCGCATCAGGCGATCGACGTAAGAGGCATGAGGTGGAGTAATACGCAACTTTTGAACAATTTCTCCTCGAATTAGTTCTGTGCGATCGCCCGCAGACAGAATCCCAGCCGTACCCATCTTATGGTACTCTTCGACTGTAAATAACCGCTTCAGCAACAGTGACATCGCTTCCTCCTCTGCTTCTAACCCTAAACCCATCGAACCATTTGCACTCGATAGCGCTCTTTTTTCGTCATCGCTACATCCTTGACTTCCAAGCGTCCCTTTCCGCGAATGGCGATTAAATCTCCCGGTTTTACCGTATGACTGGCTTGGGTAACCTCTTTCCAGTTCACCCGCACATCCTTCGTTTCAATCATCTGCACCATTTTACTACGGGAGACACGAAACCCAGCCGAGGCGATCGCATCCAAACGCATCGAAGCTTCCACTGTCGTCATTTCTTGGCGCTTCGGTTCTCTTACCTTCAACTCCCCGATATCAATAGCTTGGGTTTTCACCGGAACCGAGCGCACCTGAATTAAATTCATCTGTAGAAATTCCACCAATTCAGGAACTACAATCACTTGCGCTCCCCGCTCTCCCAAAACGATCACATCTCCGGTTTTTTCCCGCACAATTCCGGTTCCTAACATTGACCCTAAAAAGTCCCGATGAGTCGCCGTGTCAAACAGAAAATTACCCGCAATTTCCAATACCGATACTTCCACATTTTCTAGCTCTAGGGGCACTTCTTCCCGTGCAATACCTAACCGTTTGCGTTCTGCTTGCGGATATCCTCCCCAAGCCACTAAATGAACTTCCGTCAATCCCTTAAACACCGTTTCGCATTCGGCTAAAATCGCAGGCGATAAAAAGTCCGTGGTGATCACTTCCCAAGTTTTGATCGCTCGTTCTGCCCGATCCAAAATTTGGGCCATTTCTTCTCGATTTTCAACGCCTTTGAGCAAATCGGCTTTAGGTAGCATAACGGGAATTGAGTTTAATATTTTAAGTTCGGGAGCGGTTTGCGCCAGGTTCCCAGATTCAGACCCAGAAACTGGTGAATTTGGTTAACTGTTTGCATTTGTTCCTGGGAATTGGGCTGAATTCCCAAATTTAAGGGAAACGATTGCCCATTATTTAAGATTAACATAATTTGGTATCTTTGGGCAGATCTTGCGGACCAACCCAGGGGTTCCAATTGAATATCCCAGATCTCAGCTAAGGAATATTCCTGGATCTCCGTTCCCAAAATTCCTTGAGAAACAATCGTCAGGCGATCGCGGGTTTTACTAAAGTCGTAGACTTGTGTTTTGCCGTTGGTTAATAACAGACTCACTCCGGCAATCATCATCGTCAAATAGAAGAGGGGAAGTGCCCAAATATAGAGTATCCAGGAAGCCATAAAACTGGCAAGTGCCATAAAAACCGGAAATCCAAAGATTAGCCCCAGAATCATCATCCAAAGTTTGTATGGATGGTAGCGAAATTTGAGTTCAGTTGCTGTGTTTTCTAACATAACCATGATGTTCACCAAATTTGATGTGGGATTCAGAAGCCGGGTTGCTTCAACAAACCCAGCTTCTAAGAGGATTACGAATTGCTATATGTGGACTGAAGGGAAGGGTTAACTGATGCGTTGTTCACCGGTATCGGTTTTAGTGCTTGATGACGTAACTGATCTCCAATTTGGAATTGTCGCAGTTGTACTCTGGTGATTTTAACTCCCCAAGGTTCTGTCGCCACATCTAATTTTTGCACCAGAGTTTCATTGAGTTGATCTCGTACGGTAAACAGATCGTTCAATTCAATAGTGGCTAGTTCAGTGCGAATATTAATCTCGATTAGATCGATTATCGCTTGACGCAAATTCTGGACTTTATAGCAGGATTTTTCCAGATCGAGAATTTGCCAATAGACCACCATATCCAGGGTGACGCTAATACGATCGCTGGTCAAGCAGACCAAAGGCTTCGTGTCTAAAGGTTGTTCGCGCAGGGTTTCTTTATAAGCAACTTGTTCAAAAATAGGAACCAAGAATGTCAGTCCAGGTTCTAGTTTTTTGCCATTATATTTACCCAGGTGTTCAACCAAGGCTTGATCGCCCTGTTTGACTACTTTCAGACTCGCGGCGATAGAGGTTCCACTTAAAGCAAAGAACAAGAACAAGAACCATTGATATAAGAAAACTTCAATCATGATTAAATTCCTAAACAAAGTTGACGGGACAAGCAATAGACTTAAGCATCCAAGAGGTGATTGGGGACAACAATTAAAGTGTTGCCTTCTCGACGCAGGACATAGACTTTAGTGTGTGCAGGAATGGCTTGGCGACGGTTTTCACAAGAGGCAGACCAAGAATTGCCTTCAAAGCGTACTCGACCCATTTCTCCAGCCGGAATTTCCGTGAGGGTAATCGCTTCAGTCGTTTCAAATAAACTCGATGTTTTTTTCTGTCTAAATAGGGGTCTGATCCATAAGGTGCAAGCACCAGATAGAGACATCCAATAGAGAATTTGTAAGCTATGGGGAATGCGGTAAAAGACATTGCTGCGCCAGAGAAGAAAGGCGACAATCAAGGCGCAGATTCCCATAATTAAGGGCATAAATTTAAAGGCTTTAGGCACTGTTTTGGGTAATAACAGTTCGCTCGATCCAAGAATCACTCCAACAACGACCCAAATGATGGCAGGATGGAGTGGGGAAACGGTTTGAGTTGCTAATAGAATTTGAGTGGTTAGCATGTTGACCTCCCCTTGTGGTTAGGGAGTTATCAGGCGATCGCCCCAAGATACGGCAATTCGTTACAAAACTTCATGATTCCTGCCCCGCCTATCTCCATTGACTCCTCACCTGTGCGTGGCACGATATCTTCAAATAGGATAGAGTATCTAAGGGATAAAACAGTTAAGACACAAATGGTATAGTCGATTTCCCATTCCCTATTCCCTATTCCCTATTCCCTTTTGCCCATGCTTCAGACTAACGTTACCCCCTTTGAGCGTAAACTTCAGGCTCCCCTCACCAAAGAGAAAATTACGGTATTACAAATTAATTTAGGTAAACGCTGCAACCTTGCCTGTACCCATTGCCACGTCGAAGCAGGGCCTAAACGCACGGAAGAACTCACTCCAAAAATCTGCAATCAACTGATTGAACTGATTGAAAGATTTCCCCAGATTAAAACGGTCGATCTCACGGGAGGAGCGCCAGAACTGAATTATGGCTTTCGCTCCCTGGTCGAAGCAGCGAGAAAAGCGGGTAAAGAAGTGATTGTGCGCTCGAATTTAACCATCTTTTTTGTCGAAGGTTATCAAGATTTACCCCAATACTTCGTAGATCATCAGGTGCGTGTAGTTGCCTCTTTACCCTGTTATCTGGAAGATAATGTGGATAAAATGCGTGGAAATGGAGTTTATCAAGATTCAATTCGCGCTCTACAACAGTTAAATCAACTCGGTTATGGTCGAGATCCACATCTCATTCTAGATTTGGTTTATAATCCGGCAATTCCGAATTCAGAGAAGTTTTCTTTAACGCCGGATCAACAGAACCTAGAGAGTGCCTATAAACAGTATTTACAGGAACATTTTCGGATCGAGTTTAATTCCTTACTGACGATTACGAACTTACCCATTGGGCGTACCAAGGTTCATCTTCAAAGAAGAAATATCTATGAACCGTATCTGAATTTCTTGGAAGATAATTTTAATCCTCAGACTATCTCTAGTCTGATGTGCAAACCAGAATTATCGGTGGATTATTTAGGGCAAATTTACGATTGTGATTTTAATCAAATGGAAGGTATTCCCGCACGGACTGCCACCGGAGAAACCTTAACCGTAGCCCAACTGTTAGATTGGGGAACTTTAGATGTAATTCAACAGGTGAGAACCGCTTCCTATTGTTACGGTTGTACAGCAGGAGCGGGTTCAAGTTGTGGGGGTTCTTTGGTTTAATGAGGTGGTATGGCGCTTCGCGCTAGGGAATAGGGAATAGGAAAAACCAGATTTTGCTCTTTACGGGTAGCTTAAATATCTGCGATCTCTGTTTCTAAGAGAGCATTTAACAGGACCTCTCAATCTCTCCATCTCCCCATCCTCTAGCGTAAAGGCTCTCCGTAGCGGTATGGTAATAAGAAGTTGTCCTCTTGCGATCGCGTGTTGCCCTCATGACTTCGACTGCTCCCAAGCACCATAAAGCTAAAGCCCTCAAACCCGGTAGCGTGCCTCCGGCGAAAGAACTCTGTAGTCAATGTGGGCTGTGCGATACTTACTATATTCACTACGTTAAGGAAGCCTGCGCCTTTATTAATCAGCAAATTCCGGGACTGGAAACGGAAAGTCATGGTAGAGCGCGTGATTTGGAGAATGAAAATGAACTCTATTTTGGCACTCACCAGCAGATGATGGCAGCTCGGAAACTAGAACCCATTGAGGGGGCGCAATGGACAGGAATTGTGAGTGCGATCGCCATTGAAATGTTGACTCAGGGCAAGGTAGAAGGGGTTGTATGCGTCCAAAACACCCCGGAGGATCGATTTCAACCGATGCCCGTGATTGCCCGTACTCCAGAGGAAATTCTCGCGGCACGGGTGAATAAGCCGACGCTTTCCCCGAATTTGTCGATTTTGGAGCAGGTGGAACAGTCGGGGATGAAGCGTTTGTTGGCAATTGGTGTAGGCTGTCAAATTCAAGCCCTGCGAGCGGTTGAGAAGGAATTAGGGCTAGAGAAACTTTATGTGTTGGGAACCCCTTGTGTGGACAATGTGACTCGTGCTGGGTTGCAAAAGTTTTTGGAAACCACCAGCCGATCGCCAGAAACCGTCGTTCACTACGAGTTTATGCAGGATTTTCGGGTACATTTCAAACACGAGGATGGCTCTACGGAAACCGTACCCTTTTTCGGACTGAAGACAAATCAACTTAAGGATGTGTTCGCCCCCTCCTGTATGACCTGCTTTGACTATGTGAACTCCCTTGCCGATTTGGTTGTGGGCTATATGGGCGCACCCTTTGGTTGGCAGTGGATTGTAGTTCGCAATGATACAGGTCAGGAAATGCTGGATCTGGCCATGGAGCAAATCGAGACGCAGCCAGTGATGTCAAAAGGCGATCGCCGTCAAGCCGTGCAACAAAGCATTCCCGCCTACGATCAAGGCGTTACCCTGCCCATGTGGGCTGCCAAGTTAATGGGCGTAGTCATCGAAAAAATCGGCCCCAAAGGGTTAGAATACGCCCGCTTTTCCATCGATTCCCACTTTACCCGCAACTATCTGTATATGAAACGCAACTATCCCGAAAAATTAGAGCAGCACGTGCCAGAGTTTGCCAAGAAAATAGTCGGTCAGTATCAGTTGCCGGAAGATTAGTACGTTCTCGTTCTTTGAGGGTGGGAGGATTGGGTTAGTGGCTAATGATTTGTTTCTCACTCAATAATTAATGATCAGAAAGGTAATCCTGGGACACTCGGAACAGAAACTGGAGGTGCAGGAACTGGAATACCTTGAGCCGTACAGGTAAAGCCTAAATCTCCAAATAATTGTAGGCAAACCGATCGCAAAGCCCCTTCTACCGTCACCGGCACAGTAAAGCCCTGAAACAGCTCCCCTGCAACAATTTGGGCGAATTCTTCCGGGGTAATGTCTTGGATTTGGCCTAAAACATTGCCTACGACGGGCAACTTTTGACCAGCGCTTAAAATTATAGGTTCAGCGGCTTCCAAAGCACCTTGGGGAGTTACCAATACCGTGCCTTCTAAAACCTTGATATTGCCATTATTTTCAGCATCAACTTCTAGGAGGTAGAGCGTTCCTTGGACATTGACTAAAAAACCGGCAATACAGCCATCGATAGGACCGCTGACCAGAAGTTGACCGTTTTTAACTTCCACACATTGACCGACGGTAACCGAAGAATTGCTGCCCAAACGACCAACAGCTCCATTATTAAACTCTAAACCAGCTCTAGCTTCTTGGGTGATCACCGCTTGACCAAAATCTGCTTGATCTTCGACTTTAGCGGGATTTTCTTCGATGAACACTTCTTCGCTGTCTAAAATTTCGTTCACTTCGGCTTGGTTAATTTGAGCTAAAGTCGAGAGGGGAGAATAGAGCATTGCTCCACTCGCGAGTAGACTGCTGAGAACAATACGGGAAATTCTGGAGATAGAGTTCATAGTAAAATTATGAGTTTTTTTCATTTAACCCCAACCCATTTTAGGCTGAGGATCGTTAGTGCCATCGTCGGGATAGTTTGGGGGGTTGGGGGCGAAATGGTTTTCGTCCCTACTCTGTTTGCTCCTCACATGCCTCATGCAGAACCCCTAGCCTGGGGAGTGGAAAGTTCCCCAGAGGCAATGGAGATATTCCGAGAGGGAATGAAACACTATAGCCAAGGAACAGCTAAAGGACTGCGGGAAGCGCTAAAGTCTTGGGAAGTGGCACTCAAGGTTTCACAAGAGACTGAAAATACTGCCCAGGAAATCATTATCCTCAATTGGATGGGGTTAGCCTATCGCGAGTTGGGGGAATTTGACCAAGCATTTTCCCTTTATAACCAGCTTTTACCGAGAACGGCTAGTCATCCCCAAACGGAAGCCAGCGTCCTGTTGTCTTTGGCACAGGTGCATACGAAACTATCTAACTACCAAGAGGCGTTGGATTTGTATAATCAGGCGTTGGGGGTATGGCGCAGTGTCAATTTTAGAACGGGAGAAGCGGCAACTTTAAATAATTTGGGCGTAGTGTATACGGAGTTGGGGGACTATAACCAGGCGCTTGCCACCTATAACCGCGCTTTGGAGTTCGTGAAGGATCTGGGTAACCAAAAATCGATCGCCGCTACGTTAAATAATATAGGTGGCAGCTATAGTGACTTGGAGCGGTATTCCCAAGCCTTGGTTCATTATCAAGATGCCCTGAAACTGTGGGAAGATGAGGAGGATCGTCGGGGACAGGCGAGTACGTTGAATAATATTGGCTTTGTGTATGGGAAGCTGGATAAACCCGATAATGCTTTAGCGACTTATGTGAATGCTTTGCCGTTATGGGAAAAATTAGGCGATCGCGCCGGAAAAGCGAGTACCCTAAATAATCTGGGCTATGTTTATGCCCAACAGGGAAATTTAGAGTTAGCCCTAACCTACTATAATCAGGCTCTAGACTTACGGCGACAGGTGGGCGATCGCCCCAAAGAAGCGCTTACCCTCTATTCCATCGCCCAAGCGCAGCGCCAACAAGGGAAGCTTGAACTCGCCCAAACCACTATAGAAAGCGCTCTTACTCTGATTGAAGATCTCAGAACCCGTGTCAGTGTGCAAGACCTCAGAAGTACGTTTTTCGCCAGTAAGCAGGACTATTATGAGTTTTATATCGATCTGCTCATGGAGCGTCACCGTAATACCCCCGATCGCGGTTATGATACTCAGGCCCTAGAAGCTAAAGAACGAGCCAGTGGGCGATCGCTCCTAGACCTCCTCACAGAAGCTAAAGTTGACATCCGCACGGGTGTAAATCCGGATCTAGTCCAACAAGAACAAACCCTCAGTCAGCAACTAGCTGCCCTAGAAGAGCGCAAACTTAGGCTTTTGCGAGATAACTATCAAGCCGCTCGAGCGGCCGAACTCGATCGAGAAATTGAAGATTTGCTACTGACCTACCGGGATGTTCAGGCTCGTATCCGCGCCACCAGTCCGAACTATGCTAACCTCACCCAACCCCAACCCCTGAGTGTGACTCAGATCCAACAGCAAGTTGTGGATCGGGACACCACTCTAGTGACCTATTCTCTGGGAAAAGAGCGCAGTTATGTGTGGGTAGTGACTTCTGATGGCTTGCATAGCGCCGAACTGCCCAGTAGAGATACGATCGAAAAAGCCGCCCAAGCGTTCCGAGAAGCCGTGATTTCCCCCAGGCTGAGAATTCGCCGAAGACGGGCAGAAGGGGCAGCTCATATCCTGAGTACGATGATTTTAGACCCGATCGCTGACCATCTGGAAGGGGAACGGTTAGCCATTATCAGTGATGGTGGCTTACAATACATTCCCTGGGCAGCGATCGCCGCTCCTGCTTCCGTGAATACCTATACCCCCCTGATCGTTGATTATGAACTGATCACCCTCCCCAGTGCTTCTAGTCTCGGCCAACTGAGGCAGGATATTGCCCAACGCCAAGCCGCTCCCAAGACTCTGGCAATCCTCGCCGATCCGGTGTTTAGTCCCCAAGACAACCGTCTTAATCCTGACATTCAACCACCAGAAAATTTTTTACCACCGGAATTAGAGCGATCGGCTAGAGAAGCGGGACTGATCTTCGATCGCCTCCCCTTTACCCAACAAGAAGCCGAAGAAATTCTCGCCCTATTGCCCAAAGGACAAACCATCCAAGGTTTTGGCTTCCAAGCGTCCAAGGCGATCGCGACAAGTCCCGACATTAGCCAATATCGTATCCTCCACTTTGCTACCCACGGACTGCTCAACAGCATTACGCCCGAACTCTCTGGCTTAGTTCTGTCCCTGCTCAACCCCCAAGGAGAAGCCATCAACGGCTTTCTCCGTCTCCACGATATCTATAACCTCAATCTTGGTGCTGAACTTGTGGTTCTCAGTGCCTGCGAAACTGGACTTGGAAAAGCCATTCGCGGTGAAGGATTAATTGGACTCACCAGAGGCTTTCTCTATGCTGGTGCAGCCCGGACAATTGTTAGTCTGTGGCAAGTTGATGACCGTGCTACCGCCCAATTAATGATCAATTTGTATCAAAATATGCTGCAAAAAAACTTTCGCCAGCGGCTGCCCTCCGAGCTGCCCAACTCGAACTTTGGAATAGTGAAGCATACAAACTTCCCTATTTCTGGGCAGCATTTACACTTCAGGGAGAATGGCAACTTTCAGAATTACTTTCCAATTGATCTACATAAGCCCGGTAACCCCAGAAATATGATAGAACAGAACGAATGTCGATACATAGCAATACGCGCTGATATCGGAGTCAATTTCGGCGATCGCCAAACACTGAAACTTCTTTCCTCAGAGATTTTTCACCTCTGATTACCAATGACCAGCGCGATGCCCGATGTATCGGTAATATACACCTCATACTGGGCCGACATGAGTAGCACGATCGCCAGACTTTGGCAAACGATAGTTAACCTGATCGATCATATTTCAAATACCTCCATTCTCACCATTGGTAATGAAAAGATCACCATTATTGCCATTATCAATATTCTCTTTTCCTTAGTTATTGTCCTCGTCTTTGCCAGACTACTCAAAAACTTCCTCAAATATCGTCTGCTCCAAAAGCTCAAAATTGATGAAGGAAACCGCCAGGCGATCGCCACTATTGTTGGTTACAGCTTTTCTACCATTGGTTTTCTAGTTATTTTGCAAACCAATGGCTTTGATATTGCCTCTTTAACCGTACTCGCTGGTGGTTTAGGCGTTGGTATTGGTTTAGGTCTGCAAAGTATTACGAAAAACTTTACCAGTGGACTTACCCTATTAGTTGAACGCAAACTACGCATCGGCGATTTTGTCCAATTTGATGGCATGGATGGCTATGTCAAAGAAATTTCTCTGCGCTCTACTTTAATTCGCACCCGACGTGGCGGTTCGGTGATTGTTCCGAATAGCCATCTGGTGGAAAATATGATTCTCAATTGGGATTATGAATCCCCCACCAACCGAATTCATATTCCTGTTGGTGTGGAATATGGCAGCGATCCAGTTCTGGTGACTGAAGCCCTACTCAAAGCTGCATATATGGAGCCTTCGGTTAGCTCAGAACCTCCACCCAAGGTCATTTTTATTGGTTTTGGAGCCAGTTCTTTAGATTTTGAACTCTGGGTTTGGGTCTCCCGTATTGATTTAGAACCTCATATCACCAGTTCCCTGAATTTTTTAATCGAATATCACTTAAGACAATACAATATTACCATTCCCTTTCCTCAGCAAGATTTATGGCTGAGAAATCCAGAAGTCCTCTATCCAGTCGGACGCAGAAAATCAGAAGTTCAGGAATTTTTAGCAGCTAATCAAAAGCTAGAAATTCAAGACTCTAAGCCGCTGGCACTCCGGGATTTACTTCCCCAAGTTACCTACTTTAAGAATTTTACCGAACTGGAATTAAGGCAACTCATTGAAGTCGGCTGTCGCAGACGTTTAAGGGAATCTGAAGTGCTTTTTCGAGAGGGCGATGCCGGTGATAGTTTTTATATTGTCTTAGCCGGTACAGTTGAGGTTTATGTAGAAAAAATCAATAAGCATTTAACTAATTTGAGGACAGGCAGTTTTTTTGGTGAACTCTCTTTAATGTTAGGCATTCCTCGTACTGCTTCGGTTCGTGCCGTTGAAGAGACCATTTTATTTGCCATTAATCATAAGGGCTTTGAAAATTTGTTGCGCGAACACCCAGAACTTTCCGAAGTCATTGTCCAAGAATTTGCCAAACACCAAGACGAACTGTCTGAACGCCAAAAGCAGTTGCGTGAATTGGGGCTAGTAGATGCTTCAGAAGATGATAAAAATCCGGTGGTTTGGGTGAGAAAACGACTCAAGAATTTGTTTGGTGTTTGATACAGTACTTGGCGCTGTGGTGGGCAATAGAGGAGTGGGGGAGTGGGCAACAAACTCAATCTAGCAAGTGAGCTATTCTGGCTATTTTTAAAAACCACCATTGATCCAGGGCATAGCAGAGGCAACTACTGTAATGATCGTTGAGAATTAGCCGCAGTTTTGAACCAGGTTCATGGATAAGGAAACTTTTAGACGACTCTTATAGTCTCATCTCCTGCTAACCTAAACTACTCTAGCATTCACTCAACTTAATCTAGAGATCATCTCTAGGAATATTCTTTAATCAAGATCTATTCCTAAATTCTGCTGCGTGGCAGTTTACGGGGTGCAATACCAGCAAATCATTGGTATTTAATTTTCCATTACCCAGCATGACTTCACTGATCTATAGTCATTTTGTTCCTGAGCGCAAACTTAATCTTCAGGCTCCTTTAACTTTAGCCTGCGATCGAGTTTCTGTGGTTATCCCTGTGAAAAATAATCAACCAGGGATTGATCGATTTCTGACCTCTTTTTTTGATTCCCATCTCCCAGAAAACTATCCTCGTGAGATACTTATCGTTGATAATAATTCTTCTATTCCCATTGTCATTAGGGAAGATTTTGGTCATTTCAACCTACCGATTAAACGCTTTGAATGTCAAGCGCTCGGTCCAGCTAGTGCGAGAAATTTAGGCATTCAAAAAGCTCAAGGAGAATGGATTTTATTCACGGATAGTGATTGTATTCCTACAGCCAGCTTTTTAACAGGTTACCAAACTATGCTCAATGGTGCAGTGGGTTATGCAGGCAATGTGCAACCCTGGCAACAAGATCAACTCTCTGCTTATTATGGCTCTCAAAAAATTCTGATTCCCCCTTCAGTCCAGGATCAATTTGGGGATCTGCGTCCCCATTATGTGATTACTGCCAATACTCTAATCTGGAAACCTGCTTTAGAATCAGTGGGTGGATTTGATGACCAAATTCAAATTGCAGCAGGTGAGGATATTGATTTGGGGTTTCGTCTTTCGGAAGTGGGTCAACTCTCCTATGCTTTGTCTTCCTTAGTTTATCATGATTTTGGTCAAGGTTTATTCTCTTTTATTCGCCGATTTAAGCGATATGGAAAAGGGAATCAGTTGGTGGGATTGAAGCATGAGGTGGACTTGAAACCACGACCATTTACACCAGCAGAAAAAAATGGTTTGAATTGGTTCTTGTCCACTCTTCAATATGGGGCTTTAATGTGGGGATATTGGGATTAAACCAGTAGCGAAGCGATCGCCTGTTCTACTCAATACTCGCTTCCGCTTGATGGACAATCGCCCTCAACTCATCTACCCGTTCCGCACTTGCACTTGTCCACAATCCGCGCTGATGTGCCTCTAATAACCGTTCTGCCATATCTCGGAGCGCCCAAGGATTGTGCTTTTCCACAAACTTCTGTACCTTTGGGTCGAGTAAATAGGCTTCGCTTACGCCCTCATAAATGTGATCGGCAACGCAATGAGTGGTGGCATCATAGGCAAACAAATAGTCCACCGTTGCCGCCATTTCAAAGGCTCCTTTATACCCATGACGCATGACACCGGCAATCCACTTCGGATTGACCACTCGCGATCGATAAACCCGGTTAATTTCCTCTTGCAGCGTGCGAATTTTCGGATGATTCATAATGGCATGATCGCCAAAATAAACCGTGGGATTTTTCCCAGTTAATGACCGTACTGCCGCCGTTAATCCCCCTTGAAACTGATAATAATCATCCGAATCTAATAGATCGTGTTCGCGGTTATCTTGATTGTGAAGAACCACCTGTAAATCTTGTAAGCGTTGGGCAAACACTTCCGGTGCAGACTGACCTTCTCCTTGCCCCGTATAGGCATAACTGCTCCAATTGAGATAGGCGCGGGCTAAATCTTCATCGGTGCGCCAATTTTGGGATTCAATTAAGCCTTGTAAGCCTGCGCCATAGGCTCCTGGTTTCGAGCCAAACATGCGATAATGCGATCGCCCCCACGCCTGCTCTTCACTTAACCCTAACTCTTGCCATTTCTGGGTTTCCCCTCTTACCGTCGCCGCTAAAGGGTTGTCCTCTTCCGGTTCATCCAACGCTGCAACCTTCTCCACCACCTGATTAAACAGATCGATCAAATTCGGGAAACCATCCCGGAAAAACCCCGAAATTCTCAGGGTTACATCCACCCTCGGCCGTCCCAAAATAGACACCGGAACCACTTCAAAATCAACCACGCGACGAGACGGCCCATCCCAAACCGGTTGTACCCCTAACAACCATAAAGCCTCAGCCAAATCTTCTCCTCCCGTCCGCATGGCTGAAGTGCCCCACATGGACAATCCCAAGGTTTTTGGATACTCTCCATTTTCCTGGGTATAGCGTTCAATCAGAGCTTCTGCTGCTTTTCGGGCCATTCCCCAAGCCGTTTCTGTGGGAATCGCCCGAATATCAACCGAGTAAAAATTCCGACCAGTGGGCAGCACTTCCGCCCGTCCCCGCGTAGGAGCGCCCGACGGCCCGCTGGCCACATAGTGTCCTTCTAGTCCATGCAACAAATTGGTGATTTCCTGGCTCGTGGCTTGCAATTGAGGATAAAGGGTTTGGGCGATCCAGGTTAGTTCTTGTTGGGTAGTGGGGAATAGGGAATGGGGAATAGGGAATGGGGAATGGGCCGGTTCCGTAGTGGCAGGTTCTGCGGTGCGACATGAAACACCAACCATCCCGTTTTCCCACCCAGATCTGGGTGAACCCGCCTCTACAGACTGTTTGTCTCCCAACAATCGGTCTATATAATTTGCGGCTAATGTTTCCAATTGCTCCACTACATCGCCCACTTGTTGATAAACCTTATCTTCAATGACTACTGGAGGGTCTAACTGGGTAGTCGGATCTGTGGTGAGGGGGTCAAACTCTACACCTAAGTCTTCCGCTAAAGCACGAGTAATTCCCTGGGGACGGGAGCGGGAAATGGCAATGATCAAATCCCGCAGTTGTCGTCCTTGGGGACATTGGCCGAAAATATGCAGACCATCGCGAATTTGGGCTTCTTTGAGTTCGCACAGATAGCCATCAATGCGGGTGGAGAGTTGGGAGGTGACTTCAGTTAAGTCCTCTGGAGTTAAGCCTAAATCTTGGTCGAGATGTTCTTGACGGATCAATTCTGTGATTCGAGATTGGATAGCGGGTAGCCTGGAAGGGTCTAAACTATCTGCTTCATAATATTCATCAACTAGGGTTTCTAGTTGTTGCAGGGAGCCATAGAGTTCGGCGCGAGTCAGGGGTGGGGTAAGATGGTCTAGGATAACAGCTTGCGATCGCCGTTTGGCTTGCGATCCTTCCCCCGGATCATTGACAATAAACGGGTAAAAGTGTGGCATTGCCCCGAACGCCACTTCCGGATAACAGCACTCAGACAGGGCTAAACTCTTACCGGGTAACCATTCTAAGTTCCCATGTTTGCCCACATGAATGACTGCATCTGCTTCAAAGATCTCTTTAATCCACTGATAAAAGGCTAGATAATGGGGAGTGGGTTCTAAATCGGGTGCATGGTAATTTAAGCTGGGGTCTAGATCGTATCCCCGCGACGGTTGGATACCGACAAACACATTCCCCAAATTTAAACCGGCAATGGTAAACCCTGTACACCCCGACTCTGTAGGGGCGGGTTTACCAATATTTTGCTCTCCCAACCCAGATTTTTGTAAACCCGCCCTTACAATATTCGTATCTACACCAGCAAAACCCCATCGGTTATTAATGCCTTGTTGCACCTCAACCGGTAACTGCTCAAACTCCCGTTCATAATCATCTTGAGACAGGTATATTCCCCCCATCCCTCTATCCCCCCATCTCCCTATCCCATTTACCATCCGTATCTCATTCCCTTCTAAGTCATTCGTCACCCCTGCGGTTAAGCGACTCATGAGATCCTCTGACGTTGCTGGAATATCGTGTAACTCATATCCTGCCGTTTTCAGAGCTGCCAGAATTTCTACACAACTGGCAGGAGTATCTAAGCCGACACCATTAGCGAGTCGTCCGTCACGGGTGGGATAATTGGCGAGAATAACAGCAATTTTGCGATCTTGGGCAGGTTTTTGCCGCAGTTTCACCCAATTGGCAGCTAAGTCAGCGACAAAGTTAATTCGGTTGGCAACGGGTTCATATTGCACGACATCGGTTTGCAATTGCTGATTATAGGTTTGTGCGGCTTTGAAGGAAATGGCGCGGGTGATGATTCTCCCATCTACTTCTGGTAGGGCAATATTCATCGCCACATCTCTGGGTAGGAGTCCTCGGTTGCCGTCTTGCCATTGCTCGACGGTGGAGCTACTGAGGATAACTTGTAGGGTGGGTACATTGAGGGTGGAGAAAAATGCAGGAGTTGAGTCCTTGCTTTGTAGGGAATGGATCGCGAAGCTGGTAGTATTGAGCAGAACTTGGATGGGTTTGTTGTCTGGGGGTTGGAAAAGCTGTAGAATTTCCTCTTGACATTGGCGATCGCGCAACGAAGACACAAACACCGGCACTGGCATTAACTGGCGATCTCTCAAAGCATGACATAGCGCCTCTATTGGAGCCACGTTTCCAGCACAATAATGGGCGCGATAGAAGAGAATCCCCACTTTTGGCCAATTTTGCCCTAACTCCTGGTTTAGCGGCAATACGCCCACTTTAGGAATGGGCTTAGGTTCAGCAATCGTCTGATTTTCGCACCGAAATGCTGTAGGGGCGAGTTCACTCATCTTCTCCTTTTCCCACCGAGATATTGGTGAACCCGCCCCTACGGAACCCTCTCCCACAAAACCCGCTAAACACAACAACCCATTGCGAATATTTTCAACTCCCCCCTCATTCCAATAGCGCCATAATTGGTTAACCTGTTCCAAAGACACCGTGGAATGGCTCATTAGCTCCACATCGGGGGAATCATCTCCAGGCATCACCACCAAAGCAATGCCCTGATTTTGGGCTAATTCTTTCACTACTTCCAAACCATAAGACCAATATGCCCTTCCGCCCAACAGACGAACCAGAATCACTTGGGCGTGCTGCAATACTCGTTCGGCATAGTCATCAATCGACAGTTGCTGTACCAAGTGTAAGAGACTGGCGACCCGAATCTGAGGAAACTGGGCAGGAAGATGGGGAACCGTTGCGGCTAAGGTTTGAATATCTGTATCTGCTGCGCTGAGAATAACGATAGGGGCTGAAGTTTGTTCGAGGATAACAACCCCTTCGTCTTGGGGGTTCCATCCTCCGGGAGTTGCGGCGATTCGATGCATCGTGAGTCTAAACCTAATATTACGCTAAAGAGTCAAAACCTAAAAGTTTCCCAACGTTTCAGGGGGGTGGGGATCAAAAACAGAATACGATAAGTAAACCGGAGAATGGCAAGCCCTCTGAGCAAGAGACAGGAGTAGGATTCATTACTTGTGGAGTCCCATATTCCTCTGTTATCTGCCGTATCTTCATGTATCCTGAGAACCCTCCTGTCAAGCAATAGTAATGCTACCTCATCGAATTTTAGATTACAAGACCTTTAAGCAGCTTTATGTCTTGTTACAGGGTAAGGCCGATACTTTGGGAGAGGCTGCGATCTGTATCACTGAGAAGATTTTAGAGCAAACGGAGTCTTCTTGGAATTATGGGCGATCGCAGTTTTTAGTTTTAGTGTCTCCAGCATTGAGGGTGCTGTTAATTGGTACGCCCCTAGGTCAATCCTCCGTGCATGAATTGCCTTACCTTCAAGTTGAGTTGACTTTTGATACTCAACCGATTGCTGTCTTTCTTAAACAATTGGTGCGGGAACTATCTAATCCTTCGTTAGCCACTCAAGCTTTAAAGAAAGTGATTCGCACGCCTCAAGTTAATTCCGCTTATTTACAAGGGGAGTTGATGCTGCAAATTTTAAGCCGCATTGAAGAGTCGGAATCCGGATTCCAAGAAGGTTTTGCCGGTACTTTTATGCATCCGGCTAGGCAAGAGAGACTTTTTTATCAAATTATTGCCCAAATGCAACAGGGGGTTGAGTTACCGACGATTTTATCTACGGCTATGGAGGAATGGCGTAGTTTATTACAAGTCGATCGACTTTTAATTTATCAATTTGATGTCTTTCCCAACACAGAGGAGAGTTCTATTCCGTTCCCCCAAAATTGGGGATACATCACCTATGAAGCCAAGGGGGGGAACTCCATCACTCCAGTTCTTCATTTAACGGAAGAAAAGTCGTGTTTTGCCCATGGATGTCAAGGAAGGGAAAAATATAAGCAAGGATGGATGGCGGTAATTTCAGATGTGGAGATTAGTTATCGAGATTCGCCTTGTTTATTAGATTTATTACGCCATTATCATGTCCGCGCTAAGTTGGTAATTCCTATTTTGGTGCGTAAACAAATTTGGGGATTAATGATTGCCCATCAGTGCCACTATCCTCGACGCTGGTTGGAATGGGAAAAACATACTCTGAAACGCTTGGCTGATTATTTGGCGATCGCGATCGATCAATCCCAAACTCAAAAAGATATCAGTCTAATTAGTGTAGACTCTGAATCCGTTAGTGAAGAGCCTGAAAAATCTTTATCCGATCTACAGTCCGATCTCTTGAAAAGTCAAATTCAAAATCGGATTAAAAGTGAGTTTTTGGCAGCGATTAGTCATGAACTGCGAACCCCCTTAACCTATATTATTGGGATGTCTGCGACGTTGTTGAGATTGGCATTTTCCCCGGATAGTGATGGACATAAATTAAGCATAGGAAAACAAAGAGTCTATTTACAAAAAATTCAGGATAGTGGCAGAAATTTATTAGAATCTATTAATAATTTACTGGATTTGTCTCAATTGGAAGCTGGGAAAACAGTTCTCAACATTCGCAAGTTTTCATTAATAAACTTAGCTCGTAACTGCAAGAAGTCACTCCAAAGCTTGGCTGAAGAAAAGAAGATAAGTTTAGTCGTTAACATCGATGGATTGGAGGGTGAAGATACGTTTCTTGCCGATCAGTACAGAGTTCAGCAAATTCTACTCAATTTAATGAACAATGCCCTTAAATTTACGCCAGAAGGAGGAGAGGTTATATTAACGATTTGGCGGGAAGAAGATCGAGCTATTTTCCAAGTCGAAGATACGGGGATTGGGATTAACAAAAATGCTTTTTCTTTCTTGTTTGAAAAGTTTCAGCAATTGGAAACTGCCTATGAACGTCAATATCCGGGTATGGGATTAGGATTAGCGCTCACTCGCCAATTGGTAGAACTTCATGGAGGACTGATTGAAGTCGATTCAACTTTGGGTGTTGGGTCGATATTTACGGTGAGTTTGCCCTCTCAACCCCAAGGTACAGTGAGCTTAAAGTCTTCTGGACATACGCCATTAAATCCCTGGGCAACCACTATCCCTCTAGGACGCTTGGTTTTAATTCAAGACAATGAACAGATGGCTTGGGAAATTTGTGATTTACTCACAGCAGCAGGCTATCAAGCAATTTGGTTATTAGATGGCTCAACGGTCACCCAACAAATTGAAGTGTTGCGTCCTTTGGCCATTATTACAGAAACTCAATTGCCCGATATGAGTGTTCAAGAATTAATTACGATTTTGCGAAATTCGACAACGACCTATAAAATTAAGGTGATGGCGATCGCCGACTCCTCTGAACAACAAGAGTTATCTCAAGATCCCCTTACCGAACCCGATGTGTATCTGAATAAACCCTTACAACTCGAAGAACTTCTGCAAACCCTTAGCCGAATCCTCATGCCAAAGTAATGCAGCCACTCAATAGATTACCCCTACACGGATTAATTGTCTCTTGCCAAGCGCCAGTCTCCTCACCTCTCCATGACCCTTCGGCGATCGCCGCTATGGCTAAAGCTGCTCTCAATCAAGGAGCCACCGCAGTTCGTATTGATACCCCTGCCCATATCCAAGCAGTCCGAGAACAGACAGATGCGCCTATTATTGGGCTGTGGAAGCGCCAATTCCCCGATTCTGAGGTGTATATTACACCCCAGTTTTCCCAAGCCGTAGAACTGGCGCAAGCGGGTGCAGATTGGATTGCGATAGATGCAACCAACCGACCTCGCCCAGGAAACGAAACGCTACACACCCTGATCGCTCAAATTCATCAGCAGTTAAATAAACCCGTGTTCGCAGATGTCGATACACTCGAGTCGGCAAACGTTGCTTTTGATGCCGGAGCCGATCTTCTGGCAACGACTCTCTACGGATATACCTCCGAAACCCGTCACCTCACCCCCCCAGGTTACGCTCTCTTAGAGCAACTGGTGCAAAACTTCAGTTGTCCCATGGTTTGTGAAGGGGGCATTAGTTCCCCAGAAATGGCACAGAAAGCGCTAGATTTAGGGGCGATCGCCGTCGTCGTCGGGACAGATATTACAGGAATTGACCAGAAGGTTAAATCTTATCAACAAATTTTGTCTACAGCTAAATCCGTGAGATATGCTGAATAAAGTCGTCAATTGACTTAAAGAATTATGGCCATTTCTCTAGCGAAAGGACAAAAGGTTTCTCTGGAAAAAGCATCCCCAGGGATTGAAGCGGCTTTTATTGGCTTAGGATGGGATATTAAAGCCACCGATACGGGTGTGGATTTTGACCTTGATGCCTCAGTTTTTCTCTTAGGGGAAAATGAAAAGTTGGTTTCCGACAAACATCTGATCTTTTACAATAACAAAAAAAGTTTAGATGGGGCAGTGGAATATATGGGGGATAACCGCACAGGTGCGGGTGAAGGAGATGATGAAGTCATTATTATTGACTTGCGAAAAATTGCCCCAGAGGTCATGAAATTGGTCTTTACCGTGACCATTTATGAAGCAGAACAACGCAAACAAAATTTTGGCCAGGTGAGTAATGCTTATGTTCGCTTGGTCAATGTGAAGACGAAGGAAGAGGCGATACGCTATGACTTAGATGAAGATTATTCCATTGAAACGGCGATGATTATCACCGAGTTATATCGCAAAGATGGAGAGTGGCGGATGAATGCTGTAGGTGCGGGCTATGGAGGTGGATTACAAGCTCTTTTAGACCGCTATAGTTAATTAGAAAAGGGCTAGGGGCAGGTTTCAAACCTGCCCTTACTTATTACTTATTACTGATTGATCAAGACCTTTGCCACAATCAAAAATGGCTGGCTTTCTCACTCTCTGTTCCCTCATCTTCCCATCCCCCATTTTCCCATACCAGGGTAATATGGTGGGTAAAGGATCTCTATTGTCCTTCCCCTATGGTCTGGAAATTCTGTGGTCGTTTAATCAAGCCGCTGGTTTATCATCTTTCCCTGCGGACGCTACTAACGGTTCCCTTCATTCTGCAATTGGGAGTAGTGACAGTCGTGATTACAGGATTATCTTTCCGCAGCGGAAAAGAAGCAGTCGATGTTTTGGTCAAGCAATTGGGACGAGAAACGAGCGATCGCATTGCCCAAGTTTTGGCAATGGAATTGGCCCAACCCCATTCTGTGTATCAAACGATTCAAGGAGCCATTGACACCGATCAAATTGATATTGAAGATTTTGAGCAACTGCAATGCTATTTTCAACGGTTAGTCAAACAAGATAATGGGGTAGACTATTTACTCTTTGGTCGTCCCACTGGTGAAGTCTTAGCCGTTCAGCAACTAGCCAATGGGGAAACCGTGGTTAAAGTGCGGGAAGGGAGTATTCCAGAGCGAAAAACCTATCGCTTAGATCGGATGTGCGATCGCCAAGAACTTTTAAGCATCCAACCCTATGATACTCGGCTCAAAAATTGGTATAAAACGGCCGTCGAAAAACGAAAGCCCACTTGGAGCGATATTTCTATTTCTTCCTATCCCTATCTCAACACAGGGGAATATTTTCTCTATGCTAAACCCGTCACCCCTGTGGCACGACCTACCGGTGAAATTCTAGGCGTATTAGGGGCAGAAATTTCATTAACCTATATTAATGAATTACTCAAAAGTTTAAAAGTGAGTCCATCTGGAATCGCATTTATTGTCGATCAATCGGGAGCGGTTGTTTCCTCTTCAACGGACGAACTTCTGTATCAATTTAACCAAGATAAACCCAAAAGAGTTCAGGCAATTCACAGTAACAATGCTCTGATTAAAGACACCAGTCAGTATCTTCTCCATCGATTTGACAATTGGCAAAACCTCTATAGTCAAAAACAGTTACTTTTTGATCGTCATTCTCAAAATCACTTAGTTCATATTGCCCCATTAACCGATAATCACGGTTTGGATTGGTTAGTGATTGTTGTGATTCCCATATCGGACTTTATGGGCCCCATTTATACCAATCTATCTCATACACTGATCCTCTGTTTAAGCGCATTATTAGTCGCTAGTTTAATCGGCAGTATCACTGCACAGCGTGTAATTAATCCGATCAAGAAACTCAGTGAATCTGCTAAAGCTGTGGCTCAAGGAGAATGGTATAACCGGGTAACTTTGCGGCGATTTGATGAGTTGCGAGAATTGGCCGATTCCTTTAATCGAATGGCCGATCAAATTCAACTGTCATTTTCTGATTTGGAGACCAAAAATCAAGAATTAGAACGGATCGATCGGCTCAAAGATGAATTTTTAGCCAATACATCCTATGAACTCAGAACTCCCTTAAATGGAATGATTGGTTTGGCCGAATCGATCTTAGAGACCGCATCTGTAAAATTATGCGAACACACTCAGTTTAATTTATCTTTGATTGTTTCTAGTGGTCGTAGACTCGTCAATTTAGTCAATAATATTTTAGATTTATCACGGCTGAACTATGATGAATTGACCCTCAACTGTAAGGCGGTTGAGTTACGAGCGATCGCCGAGGTTACTTTAACCCAATGCTATCCCTTAATTGGGACTAAAAATATTAAAATTAAGAACCAAATCCCCTCCGATCTCCCTTTGGTTGGCGCTGATGAAAAACGACTGGAGCAAATTTTTTATGAACTCATTAATAATGCAATTAAATTTACTGACTATGGATGTATACTCTTAATTGCTACTCGCGTTGACGATTATTTAGAGATTACAGTCCAAGATAGTGGTATTGGAATTTCTGAAGATAAAATCGATCGTATCTTCAAGCCTTTTGAACAAGAAAATGAACAGATCGCGCAGATGTATGGTGGTCTAGGATTAGGTTTAGCGTTAACAAAACGTTTAATTGAATTACATGGGGGAGAGTTACACGTTGTCTCTACCCTAGGATTAGGCTCAAGTTTTATTTTCACTTTACCTATTACTGATAACGTAAATTTTAAGGAGTCAAAATCTCAACAGGAAAGAATATCCGACCTCACTCAGGTTTCCTCAATGGCACAAATCTGGCAACCCACAGATTGTCAGAATGAAAAGCACAAAATTTTGATCGTTGATGACGAATTGACCGATCTTCAATTCTATACGAGCTATCTAAATTCAGGAGATTATGGAATTATTTTAGCTCAAAGTGGCGAAGAGGCATTAGATCTTTTAGCCCAAGGATTAATCCCAGATTTAATGGTTGTCGATGTCATGATGCCTCGAATGACTGGATACGAAGTTACTCGCCAAGTTCGCCTCACTCAAAGTCCCACAGAGTTACCAATTATTTTGTTAAGTACAAACAATCAAGTGGCTGATTTAGTGATGGGCTTAGAGTTAGGGGCAAATGACTATTTGACTAAACCTGTATCTAAGGATGGATTTTTGGCACGAGTCAAAATGCATTTAAATCTGAAATCTCTAAAGTTGGAAAATTTGCGGTTAGCCACGGAAGTTGAAATTACCAGTCGCCTGCAAAAAATTCTGTTGCCTAAAACGGAATCTCTCCCTGTGATTGAAGATTTGGAGATTGCCGGTTTTATGGAAACAGCCGATGAAGTCGGAGGAGATTATTATGATATTTTCTTACAAGATCAAGGTATCATTGTCAGTATTGGGGATGTGACGGGACATGGACTCGAAAGCGGTGTTTTAGCGATTATGGTACAAACGGCAATTCGGTGTTTGAGTTATAGCCAGTTTGCCGATATAAAGGATTTTTTCACGATTTTAAATCGGACTATTTTAGAGAATATTGAGCGCATGAATTCTGATAAACACTTAACGTTGTCCCTTCTAGAATACAATGAGGGCGTTTTAAGGTTGAGTGGACAACATGAATCGTTAATTATAGTACGCTCAATGGGTGAAGTAGAATGTATTGACACTCTGGATTTAGGCTTTCCTATTGGGTTAGATCGGAATGTGGGGACGTTCTTTCATCAACTGGAATTAGCTCTAAATCCTGGAGATGTGGCAGTTTTGTATACGGATGGAATTACGGAAGCGGAAAATCTCGATAAGGTACATTATGGAATCGATCGCCTCTGTACTATGATTAAGAGCGATCGCCATCAGAGCGCCGATGAGATTAAAACCGCTATTATCACTGACCTCAAGCACTACATTGGTACGCAAAAGATTTATGATGATATCACTCTCGTCATCCTCAAACGCAAAGAGATAGCGCTCTCAGAAGGGTAATGGGTAAATTCATTTATATTAAATTTCATACATTAAAAGAATGAAAAAAGTAGAGATAATCCCTGATATGCCCGATCATGCTGCCCTAAGCTATCCTTGGACAGCTCGCTATGCCAAGTTTTTGGCGTTAGTTCTGCTCTATGGCGCAACCGTTCACATAGGCAATATGGCTGGGTTGACAGGGACTCCCTGGTTATCGACTCCCCTACTCTGGCGTGGCATGGATGTGGCTCTGTTAAGTTTTGATATCGTAGCGGCGATCGCCCTCTGGCGAGGTTTAGGTTGGTCAGTGTGGCTCGTATTTTGTGGGATTATGGTACTACAATTCTTACCCTATACGATCTGGCGATCGCAGTTTATCCTCCAGCCTGAAGATGCCCAAACCTTAAATGGACTCTTGGGAACCGAAGCCTTGCTCTTGGGGATGTTTGCGCTGTTGCTGTGGTTGAAGAAATAGAGTTTCCTAATGCTAAAAGAACTTGACACAGATATTTGGGCTGCACCTGGTTTAAACCTGAAAAAACCAGAATTGCCGATTGATCGGACTATTCAGGGAGATAGGGGTGAGTTATTCGCTGGGTTAGAGTTCGTCTTTTTCAATGGCTTTAAGATTTTCGGCTTAAACGGAGTTGATGAACTCAATGAATGTGTCTTTTTTCATGCATCCAGCCGCACTTTAATTTTGACAGATATAGCATTTTACTTTGACGAAAGCTTTCCATTCCTCACACAATTTGCAGCTAGAATTCTTGGTGGATATAAACAATTAAGTCCATCCTTACTAGAGCGCATTGCCACCACCGAATTAGAACAAGTTAGAGCATCGGTTAAACAAGTTCTAAAATGGGACTTTGAGCGAGTTGTTGTGGCTCATGGCAGTATCGTTGAGCGAGATGGCAAAGAAAAGTTTAAGGAAGGTTATGAGCAATTTTTAAGGGGGTTATAAAATAGGATGAGTTAGTATGAGTTGTCTAAGGGCGATCGCGCACACAAAACGCACTAGTTTCGTTAAAAGTGGTATGATTTAGTTCGGATCTTGGTCGAATCCAAGGAGAAGCAATGGATATCCCAGACATTGAGCTACAAGAATTAGAAGCTGAATTCGGCCATGAGTTCGTGCAAGAACTGCACAAGTTTTCATCAGATGACCATAATGTTCGAGAAGAAGCGCTAGATAAAGTTCGTGACCGTATATTTTATCAGGGCGATGTACATAATAAAGTAGGTCTGGTTTTGCCATTTTTCATTAGACAAATTTATAAAGAGACAGATACAGAATTTCTTTTTAGTATTCTCTGTTGTATTGCTTCGATCGCTATATCTGACAATTTATCATGTTTAGATTCTCTTGACGAGTCCGATGAATACGATCGGAGTTATCAAAAATGGGTTAATTCTGTTCGCAAACCCATTTATCAAGCTTTGGATTTTTATATTGGCTTGCTCGAACACGAGATACCGAAGATGAGAATAATTGCTGCCGATATTCTCGCAGCTTGTAAACCACAATCTACCAACGTCTGTACAAAATTTTACGATCGCCTGAGACAAGAACCCGAACCGAACATTAGAGCATCGCTTCTCTTGCTACTAGCGATATTAGATGGAGAAACGCCTCTAGATAAGATGTTCTGCGAAGAAATATTACAATCTGATGACGCAGAAATAGTCAAACTGGCTGCTGCCATCTCACTCATGTATGTAGCTAGAGAAAATCCATCACAGGAACTGTTAGAACAATTCATAGAGCTTGGAGATTGTCCTGATATATTATTGCAGTTAAGCAATCATTTTGACTCATGGTATGCAGATGGACGTGGATTGTTTGTCAACTTTTTTGATCGATTGAGTAATCGTGTTCTAGAACAATTGATGCCGACTTTGACCTATCGATGGGCTTTCTTATATTACTATAATAACTGTAATTTATTGTTTGAGCTTGTCTTTCCAGAGGGTGTGATGAAACCGGGAACAGCAGTCAACACTCTTACGAACAGTCAGCAATTTCTTTTGCGGGCGATCGCTGATAATAAAGAGGCATGGGAATCAGGATTTAATATACGTTGTACTATTGAATATTCATTGATATACATTGGTATTAAGGAAAAACCAAAACGAGAGAAGTTGATTCGATTTCTCAGTGGCGAAGCGCTCTAAGACGATCTCAATTTATCCTTATTTTGTTCAAGAGTTGTAAATACTATGGAAACTATGAAAGAATTCTTGCAAGCGACTGACGTGATTGACTGGAAAAATCCAGAAGTTATGGACTGTGCCACAAAAATCACCTTAGACTGTAAAACTGTATTAGAAAAAGCTCAAGTTTGTTTCGAGTGGGTGCGAGATGAAATCTATCATAGTTTTGATTATCAAATGAATCCTGTGACTTGTCGTGCATCTGATGTTCTGAGGCACAAAACAGGGTATTGCTACGCTAAGAGCCATTTACTTGCTGCGCTTCTTCGAGCTAATCAAATCCCGGCAGGCTTTTGTTATCAACGATTGAGTATTGATGATCAAGGTGCCCCCTACAGCTTACATGGTTTTAATGCGATCTACTTACCAGAAACAGGTTGGTATCGGGTAGATCCCAGAGGGAACAAAGAAGGAGTCAATGCTCAATTTTCTCCTCCCCAGGAGTCTTTAGCATTTAAGATTCAGTTGCCTGAAGAAGCAGATTTTCAGGTCATTCTCCCCGATCCACTACCTATTGTTGTAGAAGCTCTACAGTCATACAGAACCTGGGATTCAATGCTGGAGAATCTTCCCGATCTTTCGATAGAAATGCTTCCTGATTCCTGTCGAGAGAATCGTACGCAGTACCAATCGATTCAATAGTCGCTATAATACAGCGCTTTGCGTTGCGATGGGAGGATAGGGAGATAGGGGGGATAGCCAATAGACTTCTTGCATAAATGGGCAGAAAATGAATAGTAATGCAGGAATCCTGTATTCTAATACCTATTCCCCATTCCCTATTCCCTCACCTTCTGCAAGAAGTCTAATCTCTCCATCCCTCTATCCCACTACCTTGTCATCTGTTGAATCAAGGTTAACACCGCAGTCCGAGAGAGCTTTTCCTCTCCTGCTTGCAATACGTCTAAGGTTGCATGAGCTAGAGCCAGAGGAATCTTACAAAACTCCAATGCTGGCCCAGCAGGCAAAGCTTCTGTATACTGATTGGCTAACTCTAAATTACGACGGGCATAGGCTTGCATCTGAGAAATTGTCCAATCTTGGGGAAAAAAATCTACTCCACGCTGGCGATCCTCGTGGTGATTGCGGAGAATGTTCACGGCTTGTAACCCTCGTCCAAAGGCGATCGCCTCAGTCCGATTCGTCTGCGTGCCATCATACCATGCCCACAGATCCGAAAGCATCAAGCCCACAGCCCCAGCGACACTAAAGGTATAACAGTCTAAATCCCGCTCAGTCAGGACATTCCAGTTACACTCAGCCCAAGAAGCCATCCGGTTCGCCATCGCTGCGGTAGCATCCCAAATGCGGGGAGAAATATCTTGGGGTGCTAAGGTTGCCCACTCATATAATCGTAAACTCACCTCTGGAATCTCGGACTCATACCTGCCCCAATTCAAGCGAGCTTGTGCCAATGTGCCATTATTGACCCCAGACTGTAATCCCCAACTCATCTGACGCAAAATCTGGCTTTTTACCTCATTGTCCAGAGTTGGATGATCCTCAACCTCATCAATGGCACGCATACATAAATAGGCAGAAGCCACTGCTTCTTGTAGATTAGGAGGAAGACGGATAATCGGAATATAAAATGTCCGACTCGTTTCTTCCAAAATCTCTAAGGCACTTTTAAGGGCGCTCATCCATTCAACTCCTCACATTTGCTTGTTACTAGCTTATAATTCATCAAGAGCAGACAAGCAAGTTTTTTAGATCGGTTTTAGGGTAAATGGGGAGAGCAGAGGATCGGGAGTACCGGTTAACTGATGGGCAAACCGGAAGGCGATCGCCAGCAAGCAGTAAGTCACGATTCTTAACTCCTTTCTTCTCTGCTATACAACAATCAAAGTGGAGGAGATTACCCCCACTCGATTGAGTTCTTCTACTATGGATTATACGCTCAGGAATAGGTCGGGAGTTAAGGCACTCACATTGGTTTGTTCCACCACTGCTAGGATTTGATTTCCAAATGAAAGAGTAACATTGGCTCCAGTTTGGGTAATTTGTAACTGTTGGAAGGTTAACCCTCCAGCTAACCCAATCCGATCGCCTGTACCAAAATCAGCGATGCGATCGGTTCCACGACCATTCTGTAGCACAAAGACATCACTCCCGACTCCACCGACGAGACTATCATTACCGATATCTCCATAGAGGAGATCATCGCCAGTACCACCGAGGAGAGTATCGCTGTCTCGACCTCCACGCAGAGTATCGTTACCCACACCGCCATCTAAGTAATCCGCGCCTTGATTGCCCAATAACCGATCGTTACCGGCATCTCCACGTAGACCATCATTACCTAAATTACCGATAAGGATATCGTCATTTTGACCGCCACGCAGCAGATCGTCCCCTCGTCCGCCATAGGCCAAGTCGTTACCCGGCCCTCCATTGATGTTGTCATTACCGCTACCGCCAAAGAGTTGGTCATTACCCCCATTTCCTTGCAACAGGTCGTTACCGCGATCGCCACTTACCAGATCGTTCCCATCACCACCACGGGCAGCATCGTCACCTTGACCACCAAAAATCACATCATTCCCAGCATCACCACTGATAATATCGCGACCTTGATTACCAATTAGCAGATCGGCTCCAGCCTCTCCATTGACGTTATCATCTCCACCACCAGCAACAACGATATCCGGGCCCCCTCTAGCATTGAACGTCTCATTCTGGTTGTCTCCCAGAAGAAGATCAAACGTATTGATTCCCGTGATAGTTACGCTGGCTAAATTGGGCGAGGGGAAAGGAGGAGGATTATCCAAAGCTGCCACTACAGCAGCAACCTGTTCCGCATTCAGACTAATTTCAACCGTTCCATTCCCAGGAGTCGGGGTTGGCGTTGGGGTGGGAGTCGGGGTTGGGGTGGGAGTCGGCGTTGGCGTTGGTGCAGACGCTCCTAGATTAAGACCAACAATTACGGGGTCGTGATCGGAGTTGCGGAAGGGAACTGATCCATCAAAAATACCAGTATTTCGACCAAAGTCCGTATTATAGTCGATCGCATCGGGTTCATCTGCATTGACGTGCCACTCCGTCGTTCCAGTCACCTGCGAGAGCAAGCTGGAATTCGCCAGAGCATAGTCTAGGGTTCCCGTTTGTCCGTCGAAGACGAACGAATAGGCATCAGAGCCGAGAAACTGTTGGGCTAAATCTGTATATCCTGCGTTTTCCAGGTTAGTAATCGCATCTTCTTGAGCATAGGCGTTGAGATCGCCCAAAATCAAGAAATCACTATCGCCGCTATTGGTGGGGTCAGTATTGAGCCAATTGGCCAGAGCAGTAGCCGCATCAGCGCGGGTATCAGACCAAAATCCTTGACCATCCAACTGGTCAAAATCTGGATTACTGGTATCAGTCAGGCCAGAACTGCCCTTAGACTTGAAGTGATTGACAACAGCGGTAAAGCTTTCCCCAGAAGTGGTTTCGGTGAAGGTTTGGGCTAAAGCAGCACGGTTGCGGTTCTGTCCAGAATTGTTCGGGTCGAGGAAAGCGGCTGTATTTAAGATGCTGCTATTACCAGAGAGAGACACTTGACTCGGTTTGTAGATGAATCCTACCGCGATCGCATCATCCCCCACAAACTGAGTTCCCGGATTCACCCAATCATAGGTTCCGGCACCAACCGAGGCATTTAACTCATTCACCAGATTTTCAATCGCATTACCGCTACTTCCGGCTTGAAAGTCATTTTCAACCTCCACTAACCCAACAATATCAGCATCTAAAGTACTTAACGCTGTAACCAGTTTTTCCGTTTGCCGAGTAAACTCTGTGGCATTATCTGCGCCACGAGGGTTATTACCATTAGCAGTGGTGTTGCTGCCTTCATCTAGAGTAGTGAAGTAATTGAGAACATTGAAACCAGCAACTTTTAGGCTGCCACCAACAGCATTAGGCGTTGCCGGCCGGGGGTTAGTCGATACGAACGTCGGCGTAACCGTCGGATGAATGCGGTAGTTTTGGTCTCCAGAACCCCCACTCCCCCGACTAAAGTTGACTACTCCAGTCAAATTAGTTACGGTATCTCCCATGCGGAAGCCATCAGCAGTAGAGAGGCTACCATCAGGAAAGATAATGGGGTCAGGATTTTGAACCGTTTGACCGTCATCAATAACAATGTTACGCCGGGCAATATCTTGCTGGTGAGTAGCAAATCCGGCCACATTGGGAGCATTATTTTGCGTAAACTGTTCTAAGCGTCCTCCTTGGGAAACTCTTAGCTCTCCGAAGCGATCGAGCTGAAACATTTCCGTTACACTCAAGGTATCGGTAAAGCGGACTAACATCCCTTCGTATTGTTCCAGATCGGGGATGAGTTCGCCATCCGCATTAGTTACCGTGGAAGCAACGGGAAGGGAGATATCCGTCGCAGTAGGTAAAGTATTTCCAGAAGAAACAACCGTAACGTTGCTGACGTTAGTTAGCTCCGTCAGACCAAAAAATTCCTCAACTTCTCCAGTCACTTGCACTTTATCGCCCACCTGGACATTAACCGCAGGACTGAAACCGTCAAAGACAAAAATTCCTTCTGAGGTGGCGGCATTTCCATCAGCATCGGCATCTTCTTCTTGGACAAAAAAGCCATTGAGATCGCCATTGGTTCCAGCTCCAGCTCCGTCTTGGAAGTTGCCAACAACAATACCTTCAATCGTTACCGTATTGCCATCAAGGGCACTAGCCGCGCTGCTTCCCTGGATGTCGTGAATTGAGGTGATGGAGGGAGCAGGTGAAGGTGAGGGAGAGGGAGAACCACTAACAGTAAAGCTTCCAGAGAAGGTTTGAGCTGTACTATTACTACCCGTCCAATTGGCAGAATTATTGATAGCAGCGAGTAATTCAGCTTGAGTCCCAGATGTAGTGCCTACGTACTGGGCATTATCGATTTCAATCAAGGCTACAGCATTAGTGCCGTTGGTGAGTCCTTGAGGTAATGCTGAGGTATTACTACTGGTGGCATCAGCTTGCCATACTCCTGTCGTCCCTTCGTTATTCAGAGCGGCGATAAAGTCAGATGCTCCCTGATAGGCGAGGATCTGGTCTCCACTGGTACTTAGTGCAGGTGTAGTTGCACTGAGTGTCCCGGAAGATGCTGTAGTTCCGGTAATGGTTACCACCGTTCCCGCAGTGATGCCGCCAGCAGGGGGAGTCCAGGTAATAGTATTTTCATTAGTACGAAAGGTGTTGTTAGATTGCCAACCGTTATCGGTGAAGAGAATAGATTCGCTATCGGCAATATTGACAAGAGCAACGAAAGCGAAGTTGTCTGGGTTATCGGCGTTGTATTGGACAAATGCGATGTCCCCTGGATTGAGTGCCATTGTTTTTTACTGTGCTTAGTTTGCTGTGATTGAGTAGATGGGTAAACGAATGGGTATCGCACTCTGGAGAAGTTCCGAAGGCGATTAATCCCGGCTTGACTTCTGAATCATTTGTCTCTTAACTTGCGTCAGTACCCAAGACTAGGAGGAAGCCACACAGCTTTTTACAGTAAGGTGCGATCATTTATATTTCATAAAGCTCTGGTCAAGTGTTGCTGAAGACGAGATAAACTTTAGGTAAAGAATATCCCTCTTCTGTCACTTTGCTTTTAACTTGAATCGCCAGCCAAGAAGCAGTGAGTAACGATTCTTAACTCCCCCCTTCTCTGCTACATAACCGTCAAAGAGGAGGAATTTGTCCCAACTGCCTCTTCTTGAGAGCATTCTTTGGTTGACATACTCCACCGGCTCAAGCCGAGTGTATTCTCCAAACATCACTGCTTTGGATGAGCGATCGAGCTGAAACAGTTCCATTACACTGAGCATAACGGTAAAGTGGGTAATGTTGGTTCACTCTGTGAGACCGAATAATTGATCGACGACTCCCGTGACTTGCACTTGGTCTCCCATCTGGACATTAATCCCAGAACTAGAACCATCAAAGACAAAAAGAGGTGGTGGCGTTCCCATCAGTCAATATCGGCATTCTCTTCTTGGACAAATAAAGCCATTCAGGTTACCCGTTTATATTCCATAACGCTCTGGTAAAATGTTACGGAAATTGTCAATCAATAGCTTGATAAATCTTACCACCGTAAACAATGATTCAAGAACAAACAGAACATCACATAGACTCTCAAATCGCCAGTCAGAATCAAAGCGATTTAGCTGAAAAGAACTTGCTTTTGTGCTGTATTCGTTATCAATTAAATTCAGCTACTTCCTCTGATATTTGCGGTTTGCTCCGGACTAATTTACACTGGGATATTCTGGTGCAAAATGCAGTTCAGAATAATGTCTTTATGATCCTGGTTCAAACTCTAAAAGCAACTCATCCAGAGGTCATTCCTTCATCTGTATTGGAGAGAATAGAACTTAAAGTTCAACAACGAATGACCTATAATTTGTTTCTGACCAATAAACTGTTGCAAGTGCTGAACTTATTTGCAGAACATAATATTCAAGCCATTCCTTTTAAGGGGCCAATCTGGGCAAATTTGGCTTATGGAAATATGGGATTACGAGACTTTTGTGATTTAGATATTTTAGTTCGTCCTCAAGATTTCTCTAAAGCTAAAGATGTTCTCATTGAGCAAGGGTATTATGACAAACACTTTGGCGCAATTGAAGAGAGTATTGGAGAAGCTCATATGGTATTACCCGATCGCCAAGTGAACATTGACCTACATTATAAGTTAGTGCCACAACACTTTTATCTAAAGATTGAACCAAAATCCTTTTTTGAGGGCTTGCAAACTTTATCTTTTTTGGGCAAAAAAGTAGAAATTTTTTCTCCAGAAAGTTGTATTGCTCTTGGCTATTTTCATGGCACAAAAGAAGGTTGGAACTCATTAAAAAGAATCTGTGATTTTGGGGCATTAGTTCAAACTTATCCAGAAGCAAATTGGCGGAAAGTTATGGCTCAATGTGGAACGGATGAGAAGGATCGCATATTTTGGCTCGGAATTGCGATCGTGCAAACTTATCTGCAAATTCCCCTTCCAGAGAGACTTTCAGAAAAGCTGAAGGAGTTTCCAGAAGTGGTGAAAGTTGCCAGACAACATAAAGAGTATATGTATCATAAAAACAGGGAATATAGCTATATTTTCTATATTATCAGTTTGTGGGAGAAAAGAGAAACGAATTTATGGAATAAGTTGCAATATTTTCTAAAGATTGTTTTTCGTGTAAATGCAAGCGATCGAGACTCACTTCCCCTGCCCAAGCTTTTGTTTTTCCTCTATTATCCCCTGAGAATTGTCAAGTTGATCGGAAATTATAAAATCAGCAAAGAAAAAATATCGTCTCTCTGGAATTTATTCAAAGGTTGATATTATTGATAATACTTGGCTTGAATTTTAAATAAACGCGCATAAGTTCCCCCTAGTTTTAATAACTCTTCGTGGGAACCTGTTTCTACAATTCTACCTTTTTCTAGGACAAAAATGCGATCAACCATCTTGACTGTAGACAGACGGTGGCTGATGAGAATAGCGGTTTTCCCTTGAATCAGTTGACGGAATTGTTCAAATACTTCATATTCTGCCTCAGCATCCAGAGCGCTGGTTGGTTCATCAAGAATCAGCAGTTGAGCCGGACGCAGGAAGGCACGAGCGATCGCCACTTTTTGCCATTCGCCAATGCTTAATTCTTCTCCTTCATCAAATTGCGTTCCTAACATGGTATCATAGCCTTTCGGCAGTCGAGAAATAATTCCTTCCGCTCCTGATTTTTGGGCAGCATTGATGATATCTGGGTGATTATCAATATGGTCAATGTTACCAAAGCCAATATTTTCTCGAACCGTTAAATTGTAGCGCACATAATCTTGAAATACAACACTGATGTTTTGCCGCCAATCGATGACAGAAAGTTCGCGCAAGTCAATGCCATCAATTGTAATTCGTCCATTTGTCGGATCGTAGAGACGACATAATAATTTAATTAACGTGGTTTTTCCTGCACCATTTTCCCCTACTAAAGCGACGGTTTCTCCTACGGGAATCGTCAGATTAATGTCTTCGAGTAAGGGACGACGACTATGGGGATATTGGAAGGAAACATTTTCAAATCTTAAACCTTTTTGGAAAGGTTGAGGAAGCCATTGAGGATGGATCGGATTAGCAATAGTGGGTTTTAAGTCCAGGAATTCGTAAAGATGGGAGAGAAACAAACTATTTTCATATAAACTCGCTATATTAGACAGAAGCTGTCCTAAAAAGGCTTGACCTCGTTGAAAGCCTTGGTAATACATGACCAAACTTCCGAGCGTGATTTCTCCTTGGATGGTTTGATAGGCAATAAAACTAAATACGGCAAAAATCGCGAGAATACCACTCAATTGAGTCAAAAAATCGGCGATCGCCCGTTTTCTCGCTAAACCTAATTTTTCTTGACGAATCTCCTGGCGTAGGTCATAATAGCGCCTACGAAACAGCGTTCCAAGATCGAATAACCGGATTTCTTTGGCATAGGTATCTAAGGTGAGCATCCAATGAAAGTACCAAGCAATCCGTTCTTTTCCCGTCCAAGTCTTTTGCTGTCGGTACAGTAGTTTACTATGCTGTAAGCGAACGAATAAAACTGGCAGTGCTGCGGCTAATAAGACGATACTAATCGACCAGTGTAGGGAAAGTAGCAATCCCGCGATCGCCACCAGAGAAATTGCATTTTGGGCCAACTGTAGCAAACTATTCAGTAGGTTTTGCGGTCGATAACTGGCTTCCTGTTGAGCGCGGTGCAGAGAATTATAAAAATTAGCATTTTCGTAATATTCTAGGTCAAGCTCAATGGATTTGCTGTGTAGAATATCATTGACAAAATCAGTAACAATTTGCGATTGAGCTTGGGTGGCATACCCGGAGAAAGCCCGTAGTAGATTGGTAATCAGTGCTGTTATCCCCACCAGCAGAACAATGGTGAGGACATCATAAAAAGCAGAAATGCCGTTACCGATACCCGCAGTCACTGTATCGATCAGTAGCTTCATTAAATACAGTGAAGCTAATGGCAATAAGCCTTGGAAAAACACCAAAATAATCGTACAAGATGTCCAAAATCGTGTGCTTTGCCAAACTAAACCGATCGCTCTTTTCAGATTTTTGAGCAGTTGTACTTGAGATTGCATCGGTGTTATTCTTCTCCCAAGAACCAACTGACAATCGTCAATCTCTCTCCGGCTGTCACTGGCTTCACTTCATGCATCAGATCGCTCTCAAACGCCACAAACAAGCCGGGTTGGCCATTGAGCGACAAGCCTAACTTATTTGCTTTCTCATCTTTCAATAAACCATAAAACATTAATTCTCCACCTTTATAAGTATCGAGACTGCTACTGTCTGATTTTTCGGTCTGTTCTTCACCATTCACGAAAATGACGACAGAAATCCGTCGCCTTTGGTTAATATGTTGGTAATTCTCGTTAAAATTACGATCTTGGTGGGGCAAATAAAAGTCACCTTCTCGGTAAAACAAAAAGTTAAGCCCTTGACAATCCACTAATTTTACTTGAAATTTGGCTTCCAGTTGTGGGGCGATCGCTCTGAGCTTATGACCGACAGTTTCAACAATGGATTGGGATAACTGGGTTTGTTGAACTTTGCGAAGGGTTTCATTCACTACAGATTCGCCTTTATCGTTCACCACACCACCGAGATCGATTTTCTGGGCTTGACGAGCGGCTGCTAGGATTTGCTGACAAAGTTGGCGATCAAGGAAGTCTCGTACTACGAAGACACCCAAGCGCTCAAACAGGGTTAATTGATCGAACATTGACAGATTTTGGTTTAATTGAATAGCAAGTCAAATGCAGTATATGACTTTATGAGTGGTATTGTCGGTATTTTCAATGGGGACGGTCAACCCATTGATGCCAATCTTTTACAGCAAATGACCGATTTGATGAGACCTCAAGCTCCTGATGCTCAGAATATATGGAGTGAGAGTCATGTGGGTTTAGGTCATTCTCTCTTGCGGACAACCTGGGAATCGGAAAATGAACAGCAACCTCTGGGTTTAAATGGGAAGATTTGGATTACTGGGGATATCCGCTTGGATCGCCGTCAGGAGCTAATCGAACGCTTGCGTGCTTCGGGATGCAATCTAGAGAACGATACACCTGATGTTGACTTGGTTTTACATGCCTATCAGGTTTGGGGAGACGCTTGTTTAGAACGACTGAGCGGGGATTTTGCGTTTGCGATTTGGGATAGCCACAAACAACGTTTATTTTGTGCTAGAGACCAGTTTGGGATTGTCCCCTTTTATTATGCAGAAATGGGTCAAACTCTGGTGTTTAGCAATCATCTCAACACCGTGCTATTCCATCCCGAAGTATCCGATCGCCTGAATGAGAGTGCGATCGCCGATTTCCTCCTCTTTAGCATGAATATGGATATGGCGACCACCACCTTTGCCGATATCCAGAAATTGCCCCCCGCTCATACTTTAATTTACTCCGAAGGGAGAATTAACATTCAGCGTTACTGGCAATTACCCGAAGATGTGGAATACCTGAACTATCAACGTCCAGAAGAATATATTGAGCAATTTCAGGAGTTATTTGAACGCTCAGTTGCCGATAGACTAAGAAGCCACAGTGTGGGAACCCATTTAAGTGGGGGAATGGACTCGACGAGTATTGCTGCCACTGCCTATAAATTAATGACAGCAACCGCTTCACCGGTTGATTTTCGGGCTTATGCGATCGTCTATAAACATCTGATTCCCGACGACGAAGGAGACTATGCCACACAAGTTGCTGAAATGGCCGGTTTCCCCATTGAGTACCTGGTGGTGGAAGACTACATCGGGCAGGCCCCAGGGGAATACCCAAAATACATCTATCCCGAACCTCTATTGATTCCCGATCAAGCTGCGGAAGTAGAAATTATGCGGCGCATAGCTGGGTACAGTCGGGTTATGCTAGTTGGCTTTGGTGGCGATCCTGCCCTCTATCCAAGGCCATCTTCCCCAGATAAGTCACTATTGGGTTACATCCGCTCTCTTCGTGCCCAACTGAGGTTGCGTACCCGGTTGCGCCAGTGGCTGAAAAGAGGGAAAGAAGAACAATTCGACTCCCCTAACCGCAAGCAGCAAACTATGGATTTTCCTGACTGGTTTAATCCAGAGTTCGCCGAACGAATGCAATTGAAAGCGCGACTGGAAGAACAATTGACTGCGCCAGGACAGAGAGACCGCTACGGCATGACTTCTGCTCCCTTGTGGTCTAACATATTTGCTTGGTCCAATCCGGGCTTCACCGGTTTTCCCATTAAAGTGCGCTTTCCCTTTTTCGATTTGCGCTTAGTGCTGTACTTGCTGTCAGTGCCGTCAACACCCTGGTTAGACAATAAATTCTTGCTCAGGGAAGCGATGAAAGGCATGTTGCCAGAATCTGTACTACAGCGGCCCAAAACAGCCCTGCGGGGGTTTCCCCACTATAATCTCATGCAGCAGCGCGGAATCCAGCCCTGGATGGTAGAGTTGGCAGAACATCCAAAATTGTCCAGCTCTGTCAATAGCAAAGGTCTGTTAGAAAGACTGCAAGCCGTTGCCGAACTAACTCCTGCCAGCTATAATCAGTGCGCGACGGTGATGCAATTGGGATACTGGTTTCGTCATCAGCAGCATGTATAGCTTAGACTCCAACTCATCTTATCCCTAACTCAATCTTGAATAATGAGGAGAAAAACAATGTCCCAAATGACTTCCAACCCAGGTAATAGTGCCAATCAAAAGAAGTACAACACTCCCAAACTGCGGAAATTTGGCAATGTCAGCGATCTGACGTTGACCGGGCCTGGTGCTCCTGGCGATCCCACCGATGGTGGGGGAGGCTTTAGTCAATATGCCTCGTAATTGCTAACTTCTCAGTTGTGTACTTTGAATGTCGCAATTCATCCAGGATTTTACTCTGGCGAGCGTTCTAAAAACTCTAGAGTCAGCTTCTGGGTGAATTGTGCTTAACCAGGAATAGTAGGGATAGAATAATTGTCTTGAATGAATTAGGTCACTCGTTTAAGTATACAGCTTATGGCTTAACGGTACAGGCGAATAAACCTGTACCGTTTTTAACTCCTGCCAGGAAAAATGCTCCGGTCGATGTCTGGGTAGAGTTGATGACAGAGGACGAAGAGGAAGCGCGATCGCCAGAAACACCTTCATCAAGACCGAAAGTGTACTCCAATGGAGTGAAACCCATATACAAAGGCGATCGCACTCATTTCCATTTGTGGTTTCGCGGTGACGGACAAATCGATTTTCAGGTCGATGCGGATGGCCGTCATATCGGAGTAACCTGGACTCGTTCGGTTTTAGAAGAAGTGACAACCCTGTTAGTGGGATCGGTGTTGGGCTGTGCTTTACGCTTGCAGGGTGTCCTTTCTCTTCATGCTTGTGTGGTGAAAATGGGTCAGCAGGCGATCTCGATCGCCGGGGAAACGGGAGCGGGAAAATCCACGACAGCAGCAGCCCTGGCTAAACGGGGATACCCCATTCTCGCCGATGATATTGCGGCGATCGGCGATCGCTCATCCCATTTTGTTGTACATCCAGGTTATCCACGCCTACGATTGTGGCCTGAATCAATTACAGCCCTGTACGGTTCAGAAGCTGGTTTAGATCGGGTCTTTGACTTTATGGACAAACGGTTTCTAGACTTAAGTGGAAGCGTTAATGATAACGAGGGCGAGACTCAATGGCAGTTCTATCAGGAACCCCTCCCCTTAGCAGCAATTTACATTCTTGGAAAACGCCAGCCAGAATTAGCAGCACCGCAGATTGAATCCATTCCCTCAGCAATGGCACTGATGAAGTTGATGGAGCAGCGATCGGTGAGCTATTTAAAATTAGATAAGGATAGGCAAGAGCGGGAGTTTACTGGTTTTAGTCGTGTAGCAATGAAAGTGCCGATCAGAAAAGTAACTCGCGGCGATAGTTTAGACGCATTGCCCCAGTTGTGCGACGCTATTTTAGAAGATTTAGCGAGTCTTACCCCATCAGAGAACAGCACTCAACTTTCCAAAACAGCCGATGGCTAATTTACCTGATGACATATTAACCACTATTTTTCACTTGCAGCGGCGACTGTTCCAAATTATAGATCGGGCGAAAGCAGCCGAATTTAATTTATTGCAACAGTATGGTGAGAGAGAGGCAACACTTCCCGAACTAGAACAAATCGATAATGCCCTAGAGCGGGCCAGGACTTCTTATACTCGTCTTGGCAAACTACTACTGTTAGTTGCCGAATCTCAACCAATAGCTAATTCTGCTACTCTGAAGTTATTGGAGCAATCTATAGAAATAGCAGAAGCAACAGCAGATGCTATAGAAGCAACTATCCAAGAAACAAAAAGGAATTGGAATCTGCCATGAATAGCCAACCCCAAATCCCCGATCCGGAAACAAGAACAAGGTCTATTGCTCGCTGGCGAGAAGTGTGTCTAATGTTTGACGATCTTAATATGCTATTAGATGAAGCGATCGCCCTTGCCGAAGCTGATATTCGCAATAGTCCAATTAATGTTGAACGACGACAGAGAGCAAGGAATTTACTAGAAACTAAATGAGGTCATTCCATCCGAAATATGGAACTCAATTACTGGAGATATAGATGAATCCTAAAAATCCCCCCCTTTCGCCACTGCATCAAAAAATTTATGCTGGTATAAAAGAAGCGATTGCCGAGGCGATCGAGAGACATCGCAAACTGGGCGAATCCATTAGTATTTGGCAAGATGGAAAAGTTGTTACCATTTCCAGCGATAAAATCCCACCTCTGGAAAAAGATGTCTAGCTGTAGCCATGCCCTCAACTCTAGCAGAGTCCATTGAGCTACTTTTACCCGATCTAGTGCCCAAATTAGTTGCACCCGATCGAGTTTTGGGATTAAAAGGATTAGCAGATCGTCTCGCTCCCATTCTGCGAGGTGGTTTTGAATGTCGCCTCAATTTCAACACTGCTCAAGTCGATTTCCAGCAGTGCATTGTACCCAACGAGAATGAGTTAGCGTTGTTGCAAGAACAGATATCTGCTGTTACTTCAGAGGATGGAGTCACTCATTCGGGGTGGCTGCAACTGCAAGATTTTCTGGCACAATGGCAATTATCTCTTCAGTCAATTCCAGAAATTTGGTTAGAGTATGATATTGACAACTCATCAGTTTTTTTTCCCCTCCCCGCCATTTTCTTCGGGTTGCCACAGGAGGTATCTCCAGCACTTGAAACCTATGCTATTGCTACTCAAGCCCTGGATTTACTTCTAGGTTTTTCGGGTTGGCACAAGTGGCAGGATAATCTAGAGCAATGCTTTAGGGCTTGTCCTGATGGGGTATTTATCAGTCATATTGGTGTGATGCTCTCTCGTAACTCACCCGCTTTGCGAGTTAATGTTAAACGTTTGCCACCCGATTTGTTAATTCCCTATTTGCAAGAGATTGGCTGGCAGGGGGAAACAAAGGAACTAGAAGCCTTGATGATACAATTATTCGGGTTGGTCGATCGCATAACGGTATGTTTGGATGTCGGTCAGATTGTTTATCCCCAAATTGGCTTAGAATGTATTTTACTCAAACAGCCTCCAGATGAATCTCGTTGGGTTATGTTCCTCAATTATTTAGTAGAACGAGGGTTATGCTTGCCTGAAAAACAAGAGCCTTTGTTAAGCTGGCCGGGTCAAACTAATCCTCTAAATGCTAAAGCCTCTTGGCCGAGTGACTTAATTGCGGCTTCTCTTTTGCAGCCGAGGGATCATTTTACAATATTCGATCGCCGCTTAAGTCATATTAAGGTAGTTTGGCGATCGCCAGATTCCTTAGAAGCTAAAGCTTATCTGTGGTTTGAACATCAGTGGTTATCTGGGAAAAGCAAACAATGAATAGCAGTTCTGAAACAAATTGCGATTTAGATCGGTTTTATTCTGCCGAATCGGTTGCTGAATGGAAAGAAATTATTGGTGGAGATCTACATTACCATTTTGGCTATTTTCGCGGCTCCGAAGATTTAGAAACCGGTTTAAGGCAAACCGTGAGAAATTTTTATCCTTATATCCCTACTGGCACACGGGTTTTAGATATCGGCTGTGGTTGGGGAGGGCCCGCCAAAATGCTAATTAGCGATCGCAATTGCTCGGTAACCGGAATATCATTGAGTAGAACCCAAGTCGAGTATTGCCAGAGCCTGGGTTTAAATGTGTGGCAGCAAGACTTGGAGCTAGAAACAGAGGAAATCAGAGGGGAATACGATCTAATATTTTCCCTGGAAATGATATCTCATATCAGAAACAAAGCGAGACTACTGGAGCGGCTGCGATCGTTAGCCCCACGCCTGCTCATTTCAGTCAACTGTGTTACAGATAACTATTGGGGAGAACGGACGACTTTTGGCGAATCAATGGAACTTTGTACGGTTTCAGAATTGACCCAATATCTCGAGCAAGCTGGCTGGCGAATTGAATATATGAAAAACAAGCGATTTCAATCATTGCGGACGATCGCACTGTGGAAAGAAAATCTAGATCGCGTTTATGGCGATCTCCAGCCTCCCGGACAGCTCGCTATCCTTCGTTCTCTTGTAGATACAGCACTGCGAGATCCAGTGGGCTGGTGCCAGTCATTTCCCCTAATCGACATTGTGGCAGAAAGATGAGTGAAAAAATGCCTTTACCCTTTAATCCGCGATCGCCAGAATTTCGCGCTAACCCCTATCCTACCTACGATTACCTGCGAACTCACCAGCCGATCTACTATCGACCCGAACCAAAAGATTGGGTGCTGACGCGCTACGCTGATATTGTGGAAGCTCTGACCAGCCCTAGCTTTGGGAGAGCGGAATCGGGACTAGCAGGAGTGACAACCGCTAACCAAGAGGCAATTCACCATTTTTTGTCTTTGCGTCAGGATAGTCAAAGACTGATGGCGCTGTGGTTGGTGCTTCGCAATCCACCAGATCATACGAGAATCCGTCAATGGTTAGTGGCTCCTTTCAGCCCAGCACGAATTAAAACATGGCGATCGCGCATTCAGGAGAAAGTTGACGACCTCATTGAGCGCGCGAAAGAGCAGGGCACAATGGATATTATCCACGATTTTGCTTATCCGCTTACCCTTGATGTAAATTGCGAGATATTGGGAATTCCAAAATCAGAATGGCATCCGCGCTTTCAGCAATGGTCAGAGGGCTTGTCCGCAGTCGGAGACTTGGACGCAACTGCGATCGCTAACGAGAAAGGTTTGCTGGCAATCGCTGGTTTGGCCCAATATTTCCGCAGCTTAATTGCTAAACACTACAGCGATCGCCAACCGCAAGAGAATCTAATTAGCACCCTAGTTCAAGCACAAGCTGAGGGTCAATTGAGCGAAGAAGAACTGATTGCCAATTGCATCCTCCTATTTTTTGCTGGAGATTCAACAACTAAGCATTTAATTGGCAACAGCATCTTAACTTTGCTCGATCATCCCCAGCAGCTAAGACAGCTACAAGCAAATCCGTCTTTAATAGAAACGACTATATCTGAAGTTTTGCGCTATGAAGGCCCGTTTCAAGTCGTCTCGCGCACGGCACTGTCCGATATTCAACTCTCAAATACAACCATTCATCGGGGTGAAATCGTCAATTGCATGTTAGCTGCTGGTAATCGAGACCCTGCCAAGTTTCCCAACCCAGAGAAGTTTGATCTTCAGCGCCAACCCAATCCCTATCTTTCTTTCGGTCGAGGAATTCATATTTGTCTGGGGAGGCATTTGGGTAAATTATTGGCAGAAATTGCCGTGGGTACGCTGGTAAACCGCTTGCCTGAATTATCCATAGCAACCGAATCCCTTGAATGGGAAGATACTTTTCTAGCACGCGGTTTGAAATCATTACCCGTCGTCTTTTGAATACAGCAACCCGCGCATTGCCCAGTCATATTTGTGCGCCTCTTGCAGTTCAGCCACGGTGAAATGGAGTCCCAGTTCAGAACCGAGTTGAACAAAGCCTTCTAAGTTCGGGTTTTTATTGAGGGCTAAAAGTCGAGTTTTGAATTGTTCATCTGCACGAAATTGCTCGATAAAGTGTAATGCTACTTGGACAGACATGAGTTTTATCTTATCCCTCTTCTATCACTCTTGGAAATTGTGAGAACGGTCCGTCATTACAGCCCACGATAATCATAACTATAGTCGATGATTAGTCTATTGTAGGGGCAAGTTTCAAACCCCCTCTAAAACACTGTCTCATGGTTAATTGAATTCACTATAAATGGAGATAGCAGAGGATCGGGAGTACCGGCTAACTGACGGGCAAACCGGGGGGCGATCGCCGGAACTAAGGTAATAGGAGCAGTAAACCCGGAAAAAACATATAATCCTTCTTGTTTGGGTATCGCCCCCATAATGGCAAAATTCTGATGCACAAATGCCACTAAACAAGAATGCCAGGTTCCCGGTTCTTGAGCTAAAGAGGGTAAGATTTGGCCAACTTTTTGGCGAATTTCTTTCTCACTCCTTTGGGGATTAATCTGAGCCTGGGGATCGGTTACCGTGCGGCTTAATTGTCCTAATAATAATCGTCCCCCTAGAAACTGTACCGCACTGGTATCAACAATGGCAGGGGCTAACTCGTGTCCCGGTTCATCCCAAAGGAATTCCAATTCTGGACGACTTGAATAGGTTTCAAGCTGATAGAGTTGGGTTTGGGAAGGGATGACAAAACTAGATAAACGCTTGTCAGTCTCGACAATTTCTACCAATTCTGCATGGGTAAAATAAATAGGAATATCAATTCCAGCTTGTTTGAGCAGTTTTCGAGTCCATCCACCGGCACAAACCACTACGTTTTTCGACTGATAGGAGGCTTCAGAAGTCCTGATGTGATAGGACTGATCCAGCTCCTTTCCTAATTCCAGGACTTCCCCAATTTCCATGACTCCCCCTTGACGGATCGTCGCCTGTTGATAGGCTTGATTGAGGAGAATGGGGTTAACCTGAGCTTGCTGTAAGATAAAGGCACTAACGATCGCCTCTGGATTGAGCAAAGGTTCGATTTCACAGGCTTCTTGGGGGGTTAACATCTGAAATGGAGCGCTCATCTGCTGGTAAGCAGCGATCGTTTGTGCCACATCTTGCCCTGGATCGACGGTAAACAGAAACTCTACCGCTCGAAACTCGGTATCCATGCCTAATTCATTGGATAATTGCTCGTGTCTGGCTTTTCCTTCATGGAACAATCTTCCTATGTCTCCTGAAGTGCCATACCAATGAATGCCTCCATAACTATAGCGGGTGGCGCGATCGCCATCAGCGCTTTGATCTAAAAGAAGTATCTCTAATCCTAGCTTACTGAGTTCATAGGCTAGAGCGCTACCGGTAATGCCTGCCCCAATTACGATCCAATCATAGATTTTCGTCATACTCATCTAATCCCCTCCCTAATTGCTAACATATTTTGCACAAAACGCCGAGGAATGTCTGGGCGATCGCCCCAGTGTAAATGCAAGTATGATGCATGAAGATTATAAATTTGCCATCCTTCGCTTACCGAGAGTGTATGGCGATCGTAGCCTTTTAATTGAAATAAGGGAAGGGCTTGGTCTTCTGAGGTGGGGAAAGGAGGACTGAGTTGGGAGCGATGAAACTCATGGCCTTGAAGGCTTCTACCGGCTGCCACCAGGGGACTATCATGGAGAGTGCTGGCTTTTCGATAGCCGAGGGTGAGCTTTTTCTCCATCGTGACGTGGGAGGGTAAAATTCCCACCATCTCCCAAGTTTTCCCTTCAAATGTGGTAAGACTTTGGCACAATACCATTAAACCGCCACATTCGGCATAGGTGGGCAGTCCGGCTACAATCGCTTGGTGTATGGCTTGGCGAGCGGGTTGATTTTCTGTTAATTGCTCGGCGAACATTTCTGGAAATCCTCCCCCGAAGTAGAGTCCATCAATAGCAGGGGGAAGAGTGCGATCGCCCAGCGGACTCCAGGGAACGAGTTCTACGCCTAGGTTTTGCAGGATATCTAAGTTATCGGCATAGTAGAAGCTGAAGGCTGGATCTTGGGCGATCGCTAATCGGACTTTAGGCTTATCGCGCTCCGCGCTAGGGAATAGGGAATAGGGAATAGGGAATAGGGTTGGGGTAGATGGATTTGAGGATGCGACAGTGTACTCCATAACAGGACTGTGCCCTTTTTCAAGGAGCGGTTGTAGCGCTGGCCAATTAAAATGATATTTGCCTAAGTGGGCTAATCGGTCTAAAATCCGGTTCAACTGGGGTAATTCAGCGGTGGGAATTAGCCCTAGATGGCGGTCGGGAATGGTAATTTGAGTTTGACGGGGAAATACGCCTAAAATGGGCAGATTGAGGGGTTCTAGCGCCGCTTCCAGGTATTCTTGATGGCGATCGCTCCCCACCCGATTGAGGATAATTCCGGCTAAGTTGAGGCTGGGGTCGAAGGTTTGGAAGCCATGGGCGATCGCAGCGACAGAATTGGACATGCGCGAGCAATCTAATACCAGCATCACCGGTAAGTTTAGCAGTTTGGCTACATGGGCGGTAGAGCCGAAATGGCGATCGTCCGGGTGGCAATTATAGGGCAAGCCATCAAACAGTCCCATCACCCCTTCTACCACGGCACAATCTGCGGTTTGCCCATGGTGCAGATAACAGGTTTTCACCCATTCTGGAGAGGTTAACACCGGATCTAAATTGCGGCAGGGGCGACCCGTAATATAACTATGAAACATGGGATCGATATAATCCGGCCCCACCTTAAACGATTGCACCGCTACCCCTTGTTCTCGTAAGCTGGCCAAGAGCGCTAAGGTGATGGTTGTCTTCCCTACTCCGGAGCGATCGCCCGCAATGATTAATCCCATAATTCCTTAAAAATCAAAATTGTCCGATTTCCACCCATTCCCAAAGCTAATCTCTCTTCCTATGACTGCTCGCAGTTGTCGCTGCGAATACTACCATCTGGCATAATTGTCCGGCAAAAAATAGCATCAGTTAGATTAAGTTCTTCAGCTCCTTTTAGGTTAGCTTCGGTAAGATCTGCGCCTCTAAAGTAAGGCTTATATTCATCTTCAGAGCCATAACTATTGGTTAGAATAGCTTTAACTAAACAAGCATCTTCAAAGGTAGCATAATCTAAAGAGGTATTTTCCAGATTAGCTTCTCTTAAATTTGCTCTCGTCAAAAAAGAACCACTTAAATTGCAATTTTTAAGGTTAGCTCCCGTTAGATTAGTTTCAATTAAATCAGTAGACGTACTGAACTGTGTTCCTTCTAAATTGACAAAACTTAAATTGGCTCCATAAACTTCATTGAAATAACAGTTTTTCAAGTTAGCTCCAGTCAAATTCGCATCGCGCAACTGGGCATCTTCTAAATCTCCTCCTTCTAAATTAACCCAGCTAAAGTCAGCACCGGATAAGTCTGCTTTTCTTAGCCTGGAATTCTTCAAGTTAGCACGCGCGAAATTACTTCCTCTAAGATCGCAATGGCTTAAATCAATATCTTCCAAATCAGCCGAAGCTAGATTAATCTCTCTTAGATCTAACCCGCTAAAATCTCGTTCTCCTGCCGCGTAACGTTCTAACAACTCTTCCGCACTCATTTTTTCCATTTTGGCTTTTTCTCCTCAGTTTTGTGCTAGTTTTATGACTATTCTGGCTTGCTCTGGCGGAAACCAGGCAATCTATCCCCCATTCTCAATACCCTAATCAGACGATGTTAAGCTAAGAGATAGTAATATTTTCTGGGAGATTAACAGAAGATGACAGTTGCAGTTGAGGCAATAAAACCCCTTCAGAGCATGAGTCTAGAAGAGTTTCTATCCTACGATAACGACACCGATATCTTGTATGAATTAGACAATGGGGAATTAGTTGGGATGGCTCCAGAGAGTGACTTGAATGAACGCATTGCGATCGCCTTACTCATCTATTTTTCTCAGATTGGCGTGGCTCAAAGCTGTCTGCGGGTGAAGACGGAGGTCGTCGTCAGTGGAACGAAGCCAACGGTGCGTATTCCAGATCTGTCCATCTTATCAGACGAGGGAGCGCAGTCCCTAGAGGGAGCTAGTCGTGCAACCGTGACCTTGGATATGCCACCGCCTCAGTTAGTGGTAGAAGTCGTATCACCAGGAAGTATTAACCGGGATTATCGTTATAAATTGTCACAATATCAAGCCAGGGGAATCCCGGAATATTGGATTATTGATCCCATGGAGGAGCAGGTAACCCTGTTCCTACTCGTTGACGGGTTATATGAGTCGCGAGTGTTTACTGGTGAAGAAATCTTAGAGTCACCGTTTTTACAAGGAATGGGAGGCGATACTCCTGTGGAGTCGCTTCGCGATCGCCGTTTGTCTGCGGTTCAGGTGTTGAGGGGTAGGCAGTGATATCAAGTCTGGTTAAACTGTTGTCATGGCGATCGCCCCGTTTCGCGCAAGCTTTGCTTTTCATGTCGGCACTCTGCGATCGCAATAATCAACCCCATAATCAATTAACAACTAAAATTTCCAGATTGCCACAAATGCTCAAGGTTAATCTCTGATTCAGAAGTCTGCATCAGTTAAAAAATATAAAAAGCCGGTTAGTGTACTTCCATCAGGCATAGTTGTATCTTTCAAAACTATTTCGCAATCAGAGTGTGCATCCTTGGTAGCGCTTAATTCATAACTGTAAGGCCAACTATATAATCTAGCCCCTAATAAGTTGGCTTTGGTTAATATCGTGCCTGTTAAGGTTGCGTCAACCAGATTTGCATTACTCAAATTGGCATTGTCTAAATTTGCATATGCTAGATTAGTATGATGCAATTTAGCACCACTTAGATTGACTCTAGTTAAATTAGAATTCCTCAGATCGGCATATCTCAGATCGGCATGATTCAGATCGGCTCCTGTTAAATCCACACAACTAAACTTTCTCTCTCCCAATGCATATTGACGCAACAGTTTGCGGCCATCTATTGAGCGGATCTCGGTTCCCATCTCAAGATTGGGCATTTGGGTATTACAGTACCAAATATTTTCTAAATTAGATTTTTTTAATTTTTCTTTTTTCAAGTTGCGGCTATCTACAAACAGACGAGGTATCTCTGTTAACTGTGATTGGCTCAAATCAATATGGTTTAATTCCACATCATCATATAATCCAAAATCTGATAACTTCGCTTGATGTAAATTCAAATGACTCAGAGTGTAATTCTCATATAGATAAAAGTTAATCTCACTCAAACTAGCTCGGCTTAAATTTATATGGGTTATATGAATCTCCTGCTTGATGTCAATATCATTCAATTTTGCTTCAGATAAATCGCCATTCTCTAAAATGACATTAGACAACGTTATTCGATCTAAAAAACACTGATTCATCTTCAGATTCCGAATTTTATTATCTGCGAATTTTATTCCTATTAAATGAGACTGGTTAAAGTTAGCGAGATCCAAAATTGCTCGAGCAAAAGAAACCCGTTTTAGCAAACAAAAACTAAAATCTGCTTGTGTAAGATTAGCCTCAATAAAACTTGTGTAGATAAAACCAATAACAGGAAAACTATATTCTTGAAAAATAGCTCCCTGAAAATTAGCGCCTTCTAAATTAGCACCTTGAAAATTTACTCCTCTCAAATCTGCACCTTGAAAGTTAGCTCTTCTCAGATCGGCACTTTGAAAGTTGGTTCCTTGTAACTTAACTTCAGTTAAGTTAGCATCTCTTAGATTGGCTTGGCTTAAGTTTGACCAACTGAAGTCTATGGCGCATGAGTTACTTTCTTCTCCTTCCAAATTTCTTAAATTGAATCCTTGCAAATTTTCACCACTCAAGTCTAACAAAGAAAAGTTACGCTCTCCCTTTCTATACTCTTGCAACAATTGTTCTGCAGTCATTCTCAATGGAATACTCGATAGCTTGACTAGAAAAGGGGTTTCACAATTGGGTAAAATTGTATTCCAGAATAACGCTCCTTCATGTCTGATGCTTTCCCAAATTTGTTCACTCGTGTTGGGAAAAATCATCCCCGTCAAATTCGCTCTTCTGAAATCGGCTCCAGATATAATTGAATAGCTGAGATCGGCAAGTGCTAGATTAGTTCCACTTAAATCGGCTTCAGTTAAGTCAGCATTCCAAGCCTTAACATAGCTTAAATTAGCATGTCTGAAGGTGGCTTTTACTAATGTCGCCTGACTCAAGTTACTTTCTCGCAAATCGGCTGCCCAGAAATTACTGCTATTTAGACTGGCTCCCTTCAAGTTAGCTTTGGGTAAGACAGCATACTGCAAATTAGTACCGATGAGGGTAGCTTTTTCTAAATTAACTTCTTCACCATTCGCTCCCTCTAAGTTAGCAAAACTCAAGTTTGCTGCACTCAAATTACTTCCCGATAATCGAACATTGATTAACTGGGCAGCAGTTAAATTAGCCTGCATGAAGTTAGCTTCCCACAATTGGTTAGCATCTTTCAAATTTGCTCCTACCAAGTTCGCACCACTTAAGTTTGTATTACACAAAAGCGCTTCACTCAAATTAATTCCAGGTAATTGTTGCCTTTCGCTTTCACTCATCTGTTCCAACTCTTCCTGAGTTCCTTGAAAGTCACTCAAATTAGCTCCATTCAAATCTAACCCTCTCAAATCTTCTCCCGAAAAGTCTCTTTCTCCAGCATTGTAGAGCGCCCAAAATTGTTCGATATCCATAGTCTTAACCGTTAACGACTAATCAGATTATACTTCTTATCCCTAAGTGAGACAGACATACTCCACCTCCTGGAGAATCTTGTTGCCAAAGTGAGGACTCAGGGATTCTGGCGTGACCAAATTTATCCTGCGCCCAAACAAATCTTCTAGAAAGAAACAGAGATCCATAAAATTCCGAAAGGTTTTTTGTTCTGGCTCAAACACCACAAAAACATCCACATCACTCTCGTCATCTGCCTCCCCACGCTGAAACGATCCAAACACACCAAAACTTCTGACTCCATAGGTTTTAATTGTCTCACGGTGTGCCAAGATGGAGGACATGAGGTCTTGCTTCGTTCGTAGCGGTGTGATAGGATCATCCCCAGTTTTTCCTAAAGATGAACGTTCAAAAATCTGCTCTGTAACTTCTTCTAACCGGTCTTCAAAATCAGTGAGATCCTGTGTATCCCAGAACTCGGCTAACTCTTTAAGAGAGTCTGTTTGAACAATTATAGTCTTATCTTTTTCATGCATATCTAGAACCTCTTCATTATCTACTAAAGCCTGGATTCAGCCATCGCAAAATTTCGGCTTTTAACCGAGTAATATCTTTGTAAATAAACTCCTGTTTGACCCATTGTCCCATGGCATCTAAAGGACTAAATTCCCGTCCGGCTTGCCAATTAATATCTTGTCCCGTGGGCGTTAAATGATTACCGGTAAGTCTTTGTAAGGTCACCATATTGGCAAATCTAGCTCGTAAAATTTCAATTAATCGGGAACTTTGATCGATATTATCGTTCTGAAAGCGAATTAACAGATTGCGGCGGATCTGATAGTCTTTCTGGATCAAAACTTCCGTTTGTTCTGGAGAGGGGGTGAATTCCAATTGGAACATGGTGGCCAGATTGAGTTCTTGACCCAGGGGAATGGATTGATTCACGGGATAATTATTGTAGGCAATGAAAATATTTCCGGCACGATTAATTTTGGGCAAACTGCCGATGATCAGGTGCAGTTTACAGCCCATACTATGGCCTAAACCGTAAAGGGGTAAATAGCGCCGCCGTAGTTTTCCTAAACGCTCTAATTGAGTTAAGGTCTGATTGAATTGCTCTAGAACCGATCGCGCAATCTGATAATGATCGAAGGTATTGATAAAGGGCGTGGTGACGATAATATAGCCTTGAGCAGCGATCGCCTCCAACAACCAGCGATAGGCCACATGGGGCGCTGCACCTATAAATGCCCCCCCCAAAAAATGAACGATCGCGATCGGTCTTGGGGGCACTAATACCCAATTTTCATCAATCTCTAACCAGTCCATGATTTTATTTTTTACTTATAGATTAACAGGGCAGATTCGGGTTGGGAACATCTAGAACCTGACATTCTCAGCAGTGACCTGGGATGAGATCACCTTAAGAGCCAAAGGCAAGGTGTTAAGCTAGATGGGGCGTTCTCTGAATGCCCAGAACTCATAGGTTTTAGGGTCGGCATCAGGTACCATTAACTCTAATTTAAACGACGCAAGGAAGATTACCGATGACACAACGCAAGCGATCGCTGATTACAGGAATTACCGGTCAAGATGGTTCTTATTTGAGTGAATTCTTACTCGAGAAGGGGTATGAGGTTCACGGAATCATTCGCCGCAGTTCCACCTTCAACACCGATCGCATCGACCATATTTACATCGATCCCCATGAAGAACGAGCTAGATTTTTCCTGCACTACGGCGATCTTACTGACGGGACAACCCTCCGCCGGATCTTAGAAGAAATTCAACCCCATGAGGTCTACAACTTGGGCGCTCAATCCCACGTGCGCGTCAGTTTCGACTCCCCCGAATATACCGTTGATACTGTCGCCATGGGAACCCTACGGCTCTTAGAAGCCATTCGAGACTACCAACAGCGTACCGGTAATCAGGTCAGATTCTATCAAGCCGGATCGTCCGAGATGTTTGGGAAAGTCCAAGAAGTACCTCAAAAAGAAACCACCCCCTTCTATCCCAGAAGTCCTTACTCCTGCGCTAAAGTCTATGCCCATTGGCAAACCATTAACTACCGGGAATCCTACAAATTATTTGCCTGTAATGGCATCCTGTTTAACCATGAATCCCCTCGTCGAGGTGAAACCTTTGTAACGCGTAAAATCACCCGTGCAGTGGCTCGGATTAAAGCTGGACTGCAAAAGAAACTCTATTTAGGAAACTTGGATGCCAAACGGGATTGGGGATATGCCAAAGACTATGTACGTGCTATGTGGCTCATGCTTCAGCAAGATGAACCGGATGATTATGTCGTCGCCACCAATGAAACCCACTCCATTCGCCAATTTCTTGATATTGCCTTTACCCATGTGGGTTTAAGCTGGCAAGATTATGTGGAGTTTGACGAGCGCTATTTACGTCCTGCGGAAGTGGATTTACTCATTGGTGACCCTAGTAAAGCTAAAGACAAGCTGGGTTGGGAACCCTCCGTTACCTTCGAGGAGCTAGTAAAATTGATGGTGGACTCTGATCGAGAAGTGCTGGAAAAAGCCAAACAGTTGGGCAATGGATTTGACTAAGGCAGATTGAGGAAAAAAGATGACCACCATAGAATTGCAAGATAAGCGGATTTTGGTCACGGGAGGCGCGGGTTTTCTCGGTCGTCAGGTGATTGAGCAGCTTGAGGGGGCAGGAGCAAACCGAAATCATATTACCGTTGTGCGATCGCGCGAATACGATCTTCGGCAAATGGCTGCCTGCGAGCAAGTTGTCCAAAATCAAGATATCATCATCCACCTGGCTGCCCATGTGGGAGGAATCGGTCTCAACCGGGAGAAACCGGCAGAACTGTTTTACGATAACTTGATGATGGGAACCCAGCTTATCCATGCGGCTTACCAAGCGGGTATCGAAAAATTTGTCTGTGTTGGAACCATTTGCGCCTATCCGAAATTTACCCCCGTTCCTTTCAAAGAAGAAGACCTCTGGAACGGCTACCCGGAAGAAACCAATGCTCCCTATGGCATTGCCAAAAAAGCGCTCCTGGTTCAGCTCCAATCCTATCGGCAACAATATGGGTTGAATGGCATTTTCCTCTTGCCAGTAAACTTATATGGGCCAGAAGATAACTTCGATCCGAGTAGTTCCCATGTGATTCCCGCCTTAATTCGCAAAGTCTACGAAGCTCAACAGCGGGGAGATACAACCCTTCCTGCTTGGGGAGATGGATCGCCGAGTCGTGAGTTTCTCTATTCCACCGATGCCGCACGGGGCATCGTGATGGCCACTCAGAAGTACAATGACTCTGAACCCGTGAACTTAGGAACTGGTTACGAAATTACCATCCGCGATCTAGTTGAACTCATTTGTGAGTTAATGGAATTTAAGGGCGAAATTGTCTGGCAAACGGATAAACCCAATGGTCAACCCCGCCGATGCTTAGATACCCAACGGGCAAAAGACTGGTTTGGGTTTACAGCGAATATGGAGTTTCGCGAAGGGCTGAAACGAACCATTGACTGGTATCGCACTCATGGAGAGGCGGCATAGTGTCGTGACCACCTAAAATGGTGCTTTAGAAAAAGATGGGGGAAAGGGGGAAAAGGGGGCATACAGAAAGCCCACTATCCCCCCATCCCCTATCGTTTTGATGTTTAGGAATAATACGAATGAATCCTTTCTTAAAAAATATAGTTACTTTGACCGCTCTGGCAGCCGTTGTTGATGGTTCTGCCAATGCTGAAGAAAAGGAATTGATTGTCGATCGCCTGGCCCATAAACTAGAAGTGTCTCCCGATCTGGTTTATGAGGAGCTGGATCGGGCGATCTCTAAGGTGCAAGAAGCAGCTAATAACCCCACTATGGCACTCCAGTTAGCCTATAAAGCCTTACGCACGCTCCCCTTCCATCAACAAACATTTGCCTTTGATGTGGCCAAAGAAGTCATTGATGTCAATGGCATAGAACCCGATGAAAGCACGTTTATTTGGGCCTTATTTCGGTTAGTTTTCCCCGAATCATCAGGAGAAGCATAGACGGATTATGAAGGATAAACTTCTTGCAGAAGGTGAGGGAATAGGGAATAGAGATACAGTGCTTTGCTTGCGTTATGGAGTACAAGACCGAATCCCCAAAGCCATATACCACAATCCTATTCCCTAGCACAAAGCGCTATAAGAATACAGGATTACTCTATTCCTCTTCATGTTCTACCCACTTATGCAAGAAGTCTAATGAATAAATGGTTAATGATTAATTGTTAATAGATTGAATGGATAAACGCCAACTTCGTAAACAGCTCCTCATTGCTCGCGAGTCCCTATCTTTAGAAGACTGGAAAACGAAAAGCGATCGCCTCTGCCAAACCCTGAAACAGGCTCCCCTATTTCAGCACGCTCAAACCATTCTCGCCTATTGGAGTCATCGCCGAGAACCGGATCTGAGTACTTTGTGGGGCGAGCGGGAAGTTTGGGGATTACCTCGAACCGTGGGTAAATCCCTCTCCTGGCATGCCTGGAAGCCTTCAGAACCCCTACAAGCGGGAAAATATGGCATTTTTGAACCTCATCCGGATTCCCCCGTGCTACAGCCCCAGGATGTGGATTTGATTTTGGTTCCCGCCGTGGGCTGCGATCGCCAGGGATATCGTTTAGGCTATGGGGGTGGATACTATGACCGGTTACTGAGTTCAGAGGATTGGCAGTCTATTCCCACGATGGGTATTCTCTTTGATTTTGCTTGGGTTGAGCAACTGCCAGCAGATGATTGGGATATCCCCTTAAAAGGGGTTTGTAGCGATCGGCAATTTTGGCAAAAAACCGATTCTTGAATCCTCACCGGACGCTGTTGCCAAATTTTTCCCTCTTTGATATCGAGATCAATGAGCTTCAATGAGATAATAGATTCCACAGATAAAAACTTCAACGGTAACCATGACCCAGATTTACACCATTAAAATTCATAATCGCCACACTGACCAATACCACACTCTGCAAGTCCCCGATGACCGCTATATTCTCCACAATTGCGAAACTCAAGGGGTAGATTTACCGTTTTCCTGTCGCAATGGTGCTTGTACGACCTGCGCGGTGCGTATCCTCTCTGGAGAAATCTATCAACCGGAAGCTATGGGACTCTCTCCTGACTTACAAAAACAAGGTTATGCTCTCTTGTGTGTCAGTTATGCCAGATCCGATTTAGAAGTGGAAACTCAGGATGAAGATGAAGTATATGAACTGCAATTTGGGCGCTATTTTGGCAAAGGAAAAATAGAAATCGGCTTACCTCTAGAAGATGATTAAACTCTAAAAAAGATTATTTCTGGCATTCAATTAATCGCATGGGGGGATGATCTAAGAAATCCTGCCAATACTCTTGACCCCATTTTTCAATTCCCTCAGGCGAAACCATGGGTTTATACCAGTTTACTCGCTTAAATCCGACTTCTTGGAATGCCCATTCATAAGTTTCTTGACTCAAATAACAGTCATCAATTACAACCGGCTCTCCATTCACTTCAAAAGCCAAGCTAGGAATGGGCATTCCTTCTTCAAAATCACCAAGATCCTTGTTCCTGTAATAGCCGTATTTTTCCAGGCACTCATAGGATTCTGGAGATAAGCCAAGATTATTGTTGAGCGCCACAAACTGGCCCCCTGGTTTTAAGTTGTCATAGATAGTTTGGCACATTTGGCGCAGGTGCTCTTTGGTTTGTGCGTGGTTAATGGAAAAAGCTGCAGCAACTACATCAAAAGCATCTATTTTGCCCAGTTCGCACATATCGCTAAGGATATATTCTATTCCCAGGGGTTCTTTGGCTTCTTCTGCCCTAGCCAACTCGAGCATTTGGGTGGATATATCGACTCCAACGACTCGTGAGGCACCTTTTTTTTAAGGTTGCGGCTGTGTATCCCGTCTCCACAACCAAGATCGAGAATGGATTTGCCGGATAGATCTCCTAATTGGCTCAAATAAGTATAGGTCTCAACATAATAATAGATGTCGTAGATTAGGTTTTCGCGAAATTGCTTGTATTGTGTTGCTATGGGATCATAAACTTCCATATTTTAGTTTGATGGTGTCGATTGAAACTCAATTAGTCTATTATAGATCAATTAGTCCATGAAGATTAAAAAACGGATTATACTAGCGTGCAGTGTTATTTATTTCTGGGGCTGTCAATCTTCTCCTCTGGAGGGAGAAATGGTGAGTGTGGTGAGAATTATCAGTGGAAATACCCTAGAAGTAATCGGCGATCGTTCCACTTCTGAAACCATAAGACTGATTGGTATTAGTGCCCCATCCGCAGAACAGAAACCTTGGGGAATAGATGCGAAGGAATATCTAAAAGATCGTCTTGAAAAACAAGCTGTAGTCCTAGAAAGGGATCGAGAAATTGAAGATAAATATGGGCGGACCTTGGGCTATATTTGGCAGGATGGAGAGTTGATTAACGAAGAATTGGTCAAAGAAGGGTATGCTTTAGCTCAGGAATGGTTTCCCAATACCCAATATAGTCAACGTCTCCAGTATGCCGAACAAAGAGCAAGAACTCTGGAGCTTGGTATTTGGAATCGAGAAAACCCGATGCGGTTGACTCCCAGTGAATTCCGTTATCAACAGTAGGAGCGAAAAAAATCGCCCCACCCATTATCCATTACTCATTGATCCATGACCGACAATTTACAAACCTACTTAGAGATTGCCACAGAAGCCGCTTTAGCTGGTGGTGCGGTGGTGATGTCTTACCAAGGAAAATTAACAGATATCCGGGAAAAAGGCCGGCCGGGAGATATTGTCACGGAAGCAGATAAGGCTTCGGAAGCGGTGATTTTAGAGATATTGCAGCGTCATTTTCCCGACCATAGTATTTTAGCGGAAGAGTCGGGAAAGTTGGGCGATCGCCAAAGTCGATATCTCTGGGCGATCGATCCCCTTGATGGGACAACCAACTACTCCCATGGCTATCCCAATTTCTCCGTTTCCATAGGCTTATTAATCGATGGAGTGCCCCAAGTGGGGGTCGTCTTCGATCCATCCCGTCAAGAACTCTTTCGCGCCGCACAAGGCTTAGGAGCGACCCTAAACCGCCAGGCGATCGCCGTTTCCACAACTCCAACCCTAGCGGATAGCCTCCTCGTTACCGGTTTCGCCTACGATCGCCGAGAAACCGACGATAATAACTATGCCCAATTCTGCCATTTTACCCATCTTACCCAAGGAGTCCGCCGGGGAGGTTCCGCCGCTATTGACCTGGCCTACGTTGCCTGTGGACGTTTAGATGGCTACTGGGAAAGGGGGTTGTCCCCCTGGGATATCACCGCGGGTACGGTTCTGGTCAAAGAAGCGGGAGGGAAAGTGAGCGCCTATGATGGCAGCAGATTCGATATAACAACCGGTCGGATTTTAGCCACCAATGGGCATCTTCATGACCCCATGATTCAGGTCCTCTCGCAAATTTCCCCTTTCCCCCCTCAATGGAGGGAATTTATAACAATTAGCTAAGAGTACACTAAAATGATAAATCATCCCTTGGCACAGTCAAACAGCGAGTATGTCTTTTAACATTAATCAAGGTCTGTTTCAACTTGACTTCACCGACTTTCACGCCATCCTAGGAGTTCCCATCCAGGCAGACAGTCGGCAAATTCGCAAGCGCTATATGCGCATTGCAAAAAACCTCCATCCAGACAGTAGTTCCACGGGAACCCCAGAAGAAAAACAACAAGCTAGCCAAATCCTCTCCAAACTGGTGAACCCAGCCTATGAAAAACTTTCCCAGGAGAAAGAATACAAAGAATATATGGTAATGTTGCGCCTCAAAGGCCAACAAGCGACTCAGCAAAACAGGAGTGAAACCTTACAAAGTGAGGCAGCAAAAAAACTTGCCCAAGCGAAGGATGTGGAAGTTGAGTATAAAAAAGCAATGGAAGATTTGGCCACTCAACAATACCAATCCTTAGATGACTTCGGTAAAATTACTGGGGAAATTAGCGAACTGAATATGGTTTACCTGATGCAGGTAGGGAGTTCAGGCGCAAAAGCAGCAAGTAAACCGAAAGCGGCGGCGCCTCCCCCTCCTAAACCTGGAAACCCTCCACCGGCTCCTCCCCCGAAAGAGGAGAAAAAATCGCCGATTGATGGCTATTATGGACGAGCCAAGGAACTGACAGAAAAAGGCAACTTCCCGAAAGCAATTCTAGAATTGCGGGATGCTCTGAAGTTAGAACCAACCAATAGTGATTGCCATAGCTTAATGGGTCTGATTTACCTCAAACAAGGGCAGAAAACCATGGCTAAAGTCCATATCAACAAAGCTCTCGAAGGCGATCCCAAACATGCGGAAGCTCTAGAATCCCAGAAAAAACTAGAAGCGTTGATGAAAAAACGCACGGATGCGAGCAAAACCGATCAAAAAGCCAGTCAAGGGATTAAGATATTCGGGATTACGATTGGTGGTGGAAAGAAAAAGTAATGGTTTATCAGTCTGCTCCAGGGGCTAGGGATTTACTTCCCCTGGACGTTGCCCAAAAAAACTGGATTGAAGACCGTCTGTATCAAGTGTTTCATCAGTGGGGTTACCATCGGATTATTACCTCAACGTTGGAGAGATTGGATACATTGATGGCAGGAGGCGCGATTAATCGCTCTACTGTGATTCAACTTCAGCAGGGTCAAGAAGAGTTAGGTTTGAGGCCGGAAGTGACGGCCTCCATTGCCCGGACTGCGGCAACTCGTAAATATTTTAACCGGGTGACTAATCCCAAGCGATTTTATTATAGTGCTAATGTTTTCGTGCGATCGCCGAAAGGAGACTATGGTCAGCAGCAGGAATTCTATCAAGCCGGAGTAGAATTGTTGGGTGCTGGTGGAGTAGCGGCTGATGCTGAGATCTTATTATTACTGGCGGATTGCCTACAAGCCCTAGAATTCAGTTTAGATCAATGGGTTTGGGTGATTGGAGAAGCCGGATTAACCCAGTCTCTGTTATCCTCATTCCCAGCAGAATATCAAAAACCGATCCGAGAGGCGATCTCCAGTCTAGATTATATTGCCTTACAACAGCTCAATCTCCCTGAAGACTTACAGCAACGGGCACAACTACTTTTCAACCTTCGAGGAGAACCCTCCCAAGTCTTCCAGAAATTAACCGCCCTCGATCTGACTCCAGAAGAACAGAGTAAATTAGAAAACTTAAAAACCTTAATCGACCTGCTACAAGAGAGTCGCCCCAATCAACCCCCTTTACCGATTATTGTGGATTTGAGTTTAATTCGCACCTTTGATTATTACAGTGGCATTGTCTTTGAAGTGGCCAGTCGCCAGGGTACAGAGGTAAAAATCCTCGGTCAAGGGGGACGCTACGATCAATTGGTAGCTGTGTATCATCCTCAACATGAAAGCTTGCCCGGTATTGGCTTTTGTCTGAATATCGAAGCCTTGCAACAAGTGCTTCAAGGGGGCGATCGCTTGCCGACCGAAATTCCCGCCAGCGACTGCCTCGTGGTTCCCTTAACTCATCGAGCGTTGGGCGCTGCATTCACCTATGCCGAAACCTTGCGCTCTCAAACGCCCAGTATTCGAGTCCAGGTAAACTTACTAGAATGGGAAACTCAAGAAGCGGTTAAAAACTATGCCAAAGAGCGGCGGATTCACCAAATTGCTTGGATAGATGCCCAAGGTAACCCCCAGATTGAATCGATTTCCTAGAGTAGGGGTGAAAAATCTTTCGCCCCTACCATACCTTCGCCTTTTTGCCGTGGGTTAGCTTTCACTGGGCTGAACAAGGGGCAACCCGTCCCTTGCCTTCTAAAGATTGGCGAAGGTATTGCCCGACTCACCCTATTGATGAACCTTACCCGATCGACAGAAACACCATGCCTCATACCATTGTTACTAATATTTGTGAAGGAGTCGCCGACTGTGTAGAAGCGTGTCCCGTGGCTTGCATTCACCCCGGCCCGGGTAAAAATACGAAAGGAACGGATTGGTTTTGGATTGACTTCGATACTTGTATTGACTGTGGAATTTGTTTAGAAGTTTGCCCAGTAGAAGGGGCAATTCTGGATGAAGAAAAGCCAGAATTGCAAAAAACGCCCTCTCTCTGATGAGGAGATGGGGGAATTATCCATTGCCTACTGCCTGTTGCCTATTGCCCATTGCCTATTGCCTACTGCCCATTGCCTATTGCCTCATATGACTCTTGCCCAATTTTGTCAAAATTTAGGAGATCCGAAAGTCTATTATTCCCAAGTGGCGACGGCTACGGGTGGGGTGGTGGCTAGTATTTTGGCTTGGCATATTCTACAACGACAGGGCGATCGCTCTGACAACTGGATCAGAATCAATGGTCAAGACCTCACAGCTCAAACGGGCTTAACTGAGGCAGAACAGCAACTAGCTCGCCAACAGTTAGCCCAAAAAGGATTACTCGAAGAGCGGCTTGTACCGGGTAGAGGGGATGTAGTCGATATGCGCCTCAATCTGAAACAGCTAGAAATGGCTCTTCAGCCTGGAGAAACGCGTGCTTCTTCACCTCCTGCTGACCCTTATTTTCCGGCAAAACGCCAGCCGATCGCAGTTAGTGTCACTCCCCATTACCAATTTACCGGCCCTTGGACTTCTCAAGAACAATTTGAAGCCTTTCAGTCCCAACTTCTGGAGTATGCCAAACAAAAAGGCTTAGACAATCCATCGGGATGGATGTTTAAGATTGTCGATGGACTCACCAAAGGCATGATTTCACCCTTTTGGGAGGAGTTTATCAGCGATCGCCCCTTGGGGTCGAGTCAGCAAGTCAAACGGGATTGGGAAATTGAACCGGGAGTGCCTTATCCTGCCTTTGAAGAAGAACGGATTCAATATTATGTCCAGAAGAGAGAACCCCTAGAAGTCGCTGTTTCCAAAGCACGAGCTGACTTAAGAAAACCCGTATTGGCTCAAGATTTATGGGCAGGATTTCTGCGAAAGTGCGATCGCCTCGCCGATCGAGCGCTGAAAGCCAAACAACAAGGCTTAAGCACGCCCTATCTACCTCCTTCGTTTACTCAACGACCCGAAATTACCAAAGAACAGGTGATGGAGAAATTATTACAAGTTTCTGCCCCGAGCGCCTTACCTGAATCTGAACCTTCTGGCGATCAAGACAGTTCCCCCTCCCTAGAGCAATTGCAAAAAGCCTATCAAAGTCCCCTGGGACGCAGTTGGGTCAAACAGCAACTCCAGCAACATCCCGAATGGGGATATGAGATTATTGATAATCAAGTGCAACCCTCGTTGCCCTTTTAGGGGAGATGGGTCGATTCCCTATTCCCTATTCCCCATTCCCTATGGAACTATGAAACCGTTACATCAAATCGATTCCCTACTTCCAGGCAGACCCAAAATCGCCCCTGAGCAGCGTCAAAACCAGGCTCAGGAGCGTCGGGAGCTGGAAAAACAAGAAGGATATCAAAAGTTGCTCGACTTGTGCGCGATCGCCGAACCAGAAGCCGCTCAACAACTGGCAGCCGCTAATCCCCATTGGGGATATAAGATTATCAACGGTTGGGTGCATAACCAGACTGAGGACATAGAATAGTCGCTTCAGGAGAATCCAGTGTGTTTTACAATAGAGAAAACCTGAATTTAAGTTGACTTTTCTCAGATACTCCCTTCAAGAGAGATAAAATTACTCTTGGATAACTGTGGCGATCGCTGGCTCCATAATCTAGCCTTCATTCGTACAACCGCTCCTGAATGTTGTTCTCGTCTTCTTCCGTGTCTAGATCATATCCATCTGCCAATGAACAAATGGATCAGATTCAATTATCTTTGCCTCTCGGAAATATCTTACTGGTCGATCGCCAATCCCAAGGATTTGAGGATTTAGCTCACCGATTCAGTCAAGAAGGATATACGCTGCGCCATATTCCTAATCCTCTGATGGCGCTAATGATTGCCCGATCCACTCAGCCGGATTTGATTATTCTTAAAGTGAGCGAGATTCAATCGGAAGATCGCGATCTGTGTTTAAAACTGAAAGAAAATATCAAAACCTGTGAAATTCCGGTCGTTTTAATTGCCGATCATCGGCTAGAGGTTCAATCAGAAACCTTGATTGCTATGGGGGTTTTTGATTGTATTTTTAGTGGCTATAATGAACCCGAAACGATTATTCGATTGAAAACCCAGCTTAAAATCCAGAGCTTAAGTAAAAAGATTAAACAGCAACAAGCGTGTTTGCAGCAAGAAATCCGCGATCGCCAAGCGGCCCAAGCCCAAGTCGAACAACTCAACCTGGAACTAGAACGACGGGTGCAAGAGCGGACCGCACGACTAGAGGAAGCCAATCAAGAACTGAAAAAAGAAATTATTGAACGTCACAAAGTTCAGAAACGCCTCCATCATCAAGCCTATTATAGTAACTTGACGGGATTGCCCAATCGGACGTTATTCTTAGAGCGATTAGAAGATGCCGTCAGCCGGCAAAACCATCAACCTGATTATCGATTTGCTGTCTTGTTTATTGATGGCGATCGCTTCAAAGTCATCAATGACTCTTTAGGTCACGCGATCGGGGATCAATTGATTGTTGCCATGGCTCGCCGCTTGGAAAGCTTAACCCGTCTAATCGATACGTTAGCCCATTTAGGGGGAGATGAATTTGCAATCTTACTCGAAGAAATTCGCAACTTAGAAGAAGTTACCGATATTGCCCAACAAATTCATCAAGAATTCTTGGCTGCCTTGCATGTAGATCAACACACAGTCTACCTTAATATCAGTACTGGGATTACCTTCTATATTGGAGAAGAACGCCCTCCTCAAGAAATTCTCCGAGATGCAGAAACGGCGATGTACCGGGCAAAAGTTTTAAAGCAAGGAAGCTATCAGATTTTTGACTCAGCCATGCACGCCAATGCTGTATCTTTGCTGCGGCTAGAAATGGATTTACGGCAAGCCCTAAAATGCCATGAGTTTTACCTGCAATATCAGCCGATTGTTTCCTTGAAAACGGGTAGAATAACCGGTTTTGAAGCCCTCGTGCGCTGGCAACATCCAGAGCAAGGATTTAGACCTCCCAATGAATTTATTCCAGCGGCTGAAGAAACCGGGTTAATTGTCCCCATAGGCCGTTGGATCTTAAAAGAAGCCTGTCAACAACTGAGAATTTGGCAAGAGCGTTATCTCCAGTATTTTCCCATCACAATTAGCATTAACCTTTCTACCAAGCAATTCTTACAGGCAGACTTGGTTGAGCAACTCGATAAGATATTGCAAGGGGTGGAAATTGATGGCAACTTAATCAAGCTGGAAATTACGGAAAGTGTGATTATGGAAAATGATAAATCAGAAGGGTTGATTGAACAGTTTCAAGACCGCCAAATTCGCGTATGCTTAGATGATTTTGGCACGGGTTATTCTTCTCTGAGCTATCTTCAGCGCTTAAAAGTAGATACCTTGAAAATTGACCGCTCGTTTATTCGAGATTTGGATCAAAATGAAGATAATTTGAAAATTGTCGAAGCGATTATTACCCTAGCTCATCAATTGGGTATGGATGTGACGGCTGAAGGGGTGGAAACCATAGAGCAAATCAAACAATTACAAGTTCTAGGGTGTGAAATGGCTCAAGGGTACTTTTTTGCCAAACCCTTGGATCATGAGCGCGCTGCACAGCTTATTGTTAACCCTCCCCAATGGTTGCAGGAGGAGTAATGGTGAATATTGCCTATCGTCTTCAAGAACAGTGTAGTCAGTCGGGGAATTGTCCGGCCATTATTGCCCAGAAACAGTCGATTTCTTTTTCTGAATTGGATATCGCTTCAAGTCGTGCGGCGGCTTATTTGCAAGAGTTGGGGTTAAAAGCAGGGGAGCGGCTTCTGGTATTTTTGCCCATGTCTATCGATCTCTACATTGCCCTACTTGCGCTCTTCAAACTGGGCATTATTGCTATGTTTCTCGATCCTAGCGCCGGTCAAACTCATCTGGAACAATGTTGTCAGATAGCCCCTCCTCAAGGACTGCTGGCAACGCCAAAAGCTAGCTTGCTGCTGTTAAAATCTCCTGCTCTACGGCAGATCCCTCTGAAACTGGTTCCCCATATTTTTCTTCCGGGGCTTAAAAATTGGCAGCGTTGGCGGAGTTATCCTCCTTCACCAACTGTGCATCCAGCGACGGCTGAAACGGCTGCCTTGTTAACGTTTACCAGTGGTAGCACGGGGAAACCGAAAGCGGCTTTGCGTACCCATGGTTTTCTGCTCACCCAGCATCAAGTGTTAGCGCATCATCTGCATCATCAACCCGGAGCGATCGATTTGACGACACTGCCGATCTTTATTTTGGCGAATCTGGCTTCTGGAGTCACGAGTCTTATTCCTGCGGGGGACTTGAGAAAACCAGGATTTGTTAATCCTGCTCCCATTTTGCGGCAAATTCAAACTCATCAACCCACAAGTACGGTTGCTTCTCCGGCATTTCTAGAGCGTCTGGTGAGTTATTGCGAACAGCAGGAGATTGGGTTGGAAAGCTTCCAGCGTATTTTTACAGGGGGCGCTCCGGTTTTTCCTCAATTGTGCGATCGCCTGCAAAAATGCGCCAAAAGTGCCCAAATTATCCCCATGTATGGCTCCACGGAAGCCGAACCCATCGCCCATACTTCGACTTCGCTCAGTAACCATACTTCTTCTCCTTGCTCCCTAGGAGGACTATACGCAGGTCATCCTATACCAGAAATCAACCTAAAAATTATCCCCGACTCCTGGGGAAAACCCATTGCGCCCCTGACTCCTGAAGCCTTTGCTGACTATACGTTACCGCCCCTGACTCCGGGAGAAATTGTGGTCAGTGGAGATCATGTTTTACCCGGTTATGTCAACGGAGAGGGGGATTTAGAAACCAAATTTCGTGTTGGTGATACTCCTTGGCATCGTACTGGAGATGCGGGGTATCTCGACGCTGAGGGGAATTTATGGCTGCTCGGCCGCACCCGTGCCAAGATTGAGGACGATAAAGGGATACTCTATCCTTTAAGTGTAGAGGCGATCGCCCATCAATTTCCGGCGATCGAACGCGCCGCCCTAGTTAAGTATCACAACCAACGCTGGCTAATTTTAGAATTAAATCCCCTACATCCGGCTGATGAACATCAATTCTCCCAGCTCAAATCAGCCCTAGAATTCGCCCAAATCGACGAAATGAAAATTGTGCCCAAAATCCCCATTGATGCCCGTCACAACGCCAAAATCAACTATCCGGCCTTGGAAAAAATCCTAGCTAAACTCTAGGCAAGCCTGAATGAGCACAAACTGTTAACCCATGATTTAGAATCGCTATAGTTAAATCAATTGTCGTTCCATAGCTCCTTACTTCTATGACAAACGTTCAAATTCCCTGGACATCAGCCGATTTAGAACTGTTGCCCAATAACAATAACCGCTATGAAATTATCATTGTACATAACCCACGCCCCCATTGGAAACATCAAAAAACTATAGGTAAAATTTGCACAGTCCTAGAAAACTGGATAGCAACAACAGGAACAGGTGAATAATATTCAATCCAGGGCTAATCTTTACTGAGACCGATAATGTTATCCCCGATCTAGTTTGGATGACGAATGAGAGGTTAAACCACTCTGTTGATTAATCGGGTCATTTTATCGCGGCTCCAGAGTTAGTGGTTGAAGTGTTATCGGAAAGTAAAGCTGATGTTCGTCGGGATAAAGAAAGCAAGTTTAAATTGTATTCTAATCAGGGCGTTCGGGAATATTGGATTGTGGACTGGCAATTAAAGACGGTAGAGGTTTATCGACGGGAACGAGCGAAGTTGGAATTAGTGATGATCTTATTAGAGGAAGATGAGATAACGTCTCCTTTGCTTCCGGATTTTTCTTGCAACGTCAATGCCTTTTTTACCTAAGCGATCGCAATTCAAGTCAACTAGATGACAGCCAATCGACTGCCCAACCCTGAAAGTGCCATTATTGAAGATGCAAAACTGGCTAGCTATTGTCTTAATCCTAATCATGTAGATGGAAACCCTAAAATATTCCTCGTTTAGTGACTTGCTATATTCTGTAATGGAGCATAGACATAGCTGTTTAGAGCGATCGATTCTTGTCTGGATTAACACAAACATTTGAAGAGTGCGATCGCTTGACCATCCCCATCTGCTATTTGCTCGATGGAGATGCTACAATAAAGAATCATTGTCGTACAGTATTATTCCTACGAAAAGAGTATGACTCACTTAAATCTAACTCTGCCAGAGTCTATCAATAACTTTGTTTGCCAGCAATCTACAAAAGAAGGTTACTCAAACGCCAATGACTATATCTTGAGCTTAATTACTCAAGCACAGAAACAAGCGGAACAACGGTATTTAGAGCAACTCTTACTGGAAGGATTGAATAGCGGTACACCCATTGAAGTTACGGACGAATGGTGGGAGAAGAAAAGAAATCAGTTAGTCGATAAAATCAATAATTTGTCCTAGTTACATGATATGGCTTCAAAGATTGCGATCGCCTGTAGGGGCGGGTTCGCCAACGATTTACAATACCAACCCATAACCTCTGTAAACCCGCCCTAACCCCACCAAACAGCGATCGGGCGGGTTTACAACATTGATTTTTGAGTGGCGTAAATATGGGTGAACCCGCCCCTACAAGAACTAAAATATTGTATTATTCATTGTTCATTGATTCGTACTCAATCCATTGATAAGAAATTGTTATTTTCCTGTGAATCCCTTATCTGTTAAAGCCTAGAGAGAAGAAAGTGCAGTATCACATCCATAAACACTCTCCTTTGCAATACTATCACACCTCCTCCATGGTGAGGGAGATAACCCCCTAGAGAGTTTGTATTAAAACTATATTCGGAAGGATAGGATAAGTAAGAACCATGCTTGTACCAACCGACGCGCTTGGCTAACTTCTTGTAAGTATCATAATCATACTCTCCTAATTTACCTCCCAAGTCAAGCCAGATTTCTTTTTGTACGCTAAAGCCAAACTGTCCATGGCTATACTTGAGCCACAATTGATTGATCGCCTGTAGGGGTTCACGAGGAAAGTTTCTGTAGAGATCGTAAAAATCTTCTTCCTCTTCTAACACCATAACTTGATAAAAAATAAACGTGGTTTCTTCATTTGCTTCATACCACCGTTCTTGTTGTAATAGATTTTCTAGTCTCTCACAAAGAGCCTCTCTAGAAAGCTCATTGATAGCCTTTCTCAATTCCCGCTCCAAGCCACGATCTGCTTGATAGCTTGACAGAAAATAACGCATTTGCTCGAACCCTTCTCGAAATCGTTCTGGATTCCCTTTATCGGCAAACTTTAAGCGAAATATCTGTTGCCATTGCTCTTGATTTTGATTGCCTATATTTGCCCACAATTGAGTTAACGCAGTCCAAGCTTTTTGGTATAGAGGATAAAGTTTATCTGTGTCTTCTGATAGCCGGACTGCTGAAAAAATCTGGGATAAGTTCTGTGAAACTCGATACTCGCGCTGGTCTTCTTCCAGGTGATAGCTAATTTCAATTAATCCCAAAGCCATCGCTCGCCTAATTTGGTCTCGCTCCTCTTCTCTACTGGACAATTGTCCCTCGCAAACTGCTTCTAAAGCCGCCATTGGTACGTGAATGCGATACACCAAACAGGTACTGAGAATTTTGGCTAGAGGTTTGTCAATGAGCGGATTTAACGCTTCCCAGATTACTTTATATTTCCACTGCTCCGGATGGGTTTCCCATTGAGCCAACAGTTCCTCGGCATTTTCTTGGGCGAGAACTTCATCGTTGATTTTTTTCAATAAACGAGGATTGCCACTGGCCAGGGTTAGGGCGCGGGGAATTAACTCCCGGTTCTCCTCTGAGTTAAAATGGGGCAAGCGCTGCAAGATTTTCAACAGGTCGGCATGATGAAAACTTTCTAAGGGCTGGATAAAAAATCCCTCTAAAAGATCTGATTGAAACTGATAGCGACAGGTAATAATCATCCGATGTCCGGCATTAGTCCTCTGCATAGCCCAGACTAATGCTCTTAAAACTCTGGCGGTCTCTGGCTTGAGTCTATACTGTCCGGAAATGAGTTCCAAGTTCTGCTCAAAATCATCCAACACCAATAAAAATGGCTGAGAGTCAGATGCAGCAAATAGATTTCGCAGTCGATATTTGAGTTCTTCTTGTCCCTGGAGCAGTTGGCGTTCTGTTGCATCCTCTAGCTCATCGCTCAATTTACTGACAATACTTTGTTCGTTGATGGGTTGTTCTTTCCAAGTCCAAACTATGGGTTCCTTAAACCAAGGTAATAGGCGCTGGCATAATCGAGCGGCAATAGCACTTTTCCCCCAACCTCCCATTCCGGTTAAGAGAACTCCTACCTTATCCTCATCCATTTTCAGACTGCGTAAACAATTTTGTAACTGGCGGCGACGGCCGACAAACTCTTTGGGGCCGAGGGGAGATTCTTGCTCTCGCGTGGGAATAAAATTTTTAGTGTTACTTGGGGGTGCTGGTTGTCGCCGTCGTTTTCGATTCTTGGGTTTGGTCACCAAAGCACCAGGCAAACAGGCAGCATACAGCCGCAATAGATGCCATTGGTGATAGCCACCTTGACCCGATACGGAATCCCAAATAAGAAGATTAAACATACCTTCGCGCCCTAACAGGCCCTGATAGGTGAGTCCCAAGGCCTGCACCAGGGTTTGGCCAGCCGATAATTCTCGATACAAGGTGGCCGCAACGGCGGAAGCTTCCTTATCTTGAATTCGGTCTCCCCAACCCAAAACGGCTGGCGCTCCCTCAAGGACTAATTCTTCCGCCATTGAGAGTACAGTTTGGTTTGCTGAAGACCTCGAATATCCCGTTTGACACCCGGATAAAAAGACTAACTTGGGATAATTCAGTTGTAAGGTTTTGGCAATATCTGCCGTACTGCTTTTCTGACAATATCCGTATTCATCTTCGGTGAGAAAATACGGTTTCTTACCGTTAGTGGTTGCATGACCGGTTAAATGAACCACATCAAATGGGTCTTCTTCGGCATTAAAAATCTCTTGAAACTCCTCCAGACATCCGCTTTCTTCAACAGTTAAGCACAGGTCTTTGGTAATTCCTTTGGTTGCCATTAAGATCTGGCCTTCTTCTGCCTCAAAATCCAGCACGGGTTTCACATCTTGGGGAGAACAAGCCATAAATACCATATTTAAAAAACGGGGTTTTGCTTCTTCCTTCACGATCAATCGCTCGCCATCTAATCCTTCTGTTACCCAGCGAACGGGAACAATAGGCGGCTTGTACTGCACCAAAAATTTCGTGCCATCGTGCAAAATCTCCCAAGGAAGATTGGCGAGTTTCCCTGATGTGGAAATCGCCAGAACAATTTGCTCGCCTCGATGCTTTGTCCGGGATTCATTTAGCGCAGATTGCAATAGTCGGTCGTTTCCATCAAGCCAGTTAAACAGTTCTTCTCCGGTTTCTGGATAGGATAGGGGAATTAATGTGTAATAATCTGTCTCGCTTATTTGGAGTAATTCCTCAATCTCGCTCAGAGCTAGAAACCGTGGCTCAAATTGGTTGGGATTATCCCAGAAAAACTGAAACCTAGCCTGGTCTTTCCCTACAGGGGTCAATTGAATGTGTAGAATCCGAACCATGGGAAAATTAACAATTAACAATTAATAATCAACAATTTTTATTTACTCCAAGAGTTCTTTAATCTGCTCGATTGTAGCATCTTTGAGCAGTAAACGCCGCCCGTCATCGGTGACAATCATCACTTTCTCCAGCTTGCGTCCTGAGTCTTTCTTCTGGGATTTCTGATACCATTCGTAAAGTTGATTGGCGATCGCCATTGTACCTCCCACAATACCCACAATAGTGGCGATCGTCGTTAATACCTCGGCTCTCTGGGGTTCATCCAGGGTTTCATAACTCCCCTCAATTCCGGTAATCCTCAGTAGCTCTTCGGTTGCGGCTTCTGCGTCTTGACCAACAATTTCAATCTTCATGGGTTAACTCCGACTCATCTCTCTAGTTAAGTATTTTCTCTCCATTTTAGAAGCGATAGAAGAAGCTAGGAACATTTACCACTGAAGCGTTCAGATTCCCCGATCAGAATTAAAAATCTTGCGCTAAAATCAAGCGACTGCGATCGACAACCGCCCAACTCAACAGCCATGATGACTTCAGAATATCAACATCCCGTTTTACCGAAAGCAACCCATGATGAAAGGGCGCGTCAAGAATTTGTCATGAGCTTCAAAGGCTATTTGCAGCAAAAGGTCTTCCCTAGTATTAAAACCTTATACGAGCAAGAAATAGAGCCAGAATTAACCGCCCAGGATAACCCAAATCCGCAACCCTGGGAAATTCGCCGCTTCATGAAAAACCAACCACGCTACCAGTGGATGGGTGCCTTAAAACGGCTGAATCAGGAAATGCTGTGGCAGTCGGTGAGTATGAGCGTTGAGCGACAACTGCCAGAATTGATTGAGCGGTCTAAACCCAAACATCCCTCCTTGGGTTCTTTGACCCTAGACCCCAACTTTACCATGCCTTCCCATCAAACCCAGGTGGATATTCACTGTATGCCTGGGGGATATCATACGGAAGACCAAGACGATGATGTCACCGCAGGCGCAATTTATGACCATGGGGTTTATCTGTATGGGTTAGGATGGCTGGGTTCTCTGAATGATGACTTAGGACAGAGCCTCATTCATCACTATCTGAAATCAGAATATCCCCAGTTTCAACCCCAGAACATTCTCGATTTAGGTTGTTCGGTTGGTCACAGTACCCTCCCCTATGTAGAAGCTTATCCAGAAGCAGAAGTACATGGGGTAGATCTGAGCGCTCCCTTGTTGCGGTATGGTCATGGTCGAGCAGAAGCCTTAAACCGCAAGGTTCATTTCCATCAACAGAATGCGGAGTCCATGACGTTTGCAGATGGCTCCTTTGATTTAATTGTCAGTCACATTTTATTCCACGAAATCCCGGTTTCGGCCATTCGGCGGGTGTTGAAAGAGTGCGATCGCCTCCTGCGTCCCGGTGGTATGATGGTTCACCTAGAATCTCCTCCCTATAGCTATGTCACCCCCTATCAAGCCTTTTTCTTTGATTGGGAAACAGCGAATAATAATGAACCCTATTGGAGCGCGATGAAAATGCAAGACCTGGCAGCATTGACTACTGAAGCTGGGTTTGAACCGGACCGCATTACCCAACAGTTTATCCCCAGTTGGTTGAGAACTCAACAATTAACGGTCAATAAAGGAGCATTAGCCAGCCGAGGGACTTGGTTTATCTTAGCAGCAACTAAAGATAAAGGTGAATAAAAAATCTCAAGTTTAGTGTTTAAAGAATGAATGAGGACGCTAAAGCTATTCTAGAAAAAAAAAGAAGAACACAACAAACATTTATTTTTGAACTCAGAGAAATTGATGGCGAGGTGCGAAGATGTTGTAAAGTCGATTATCTTGCTTTTCTACAGTTCAATTCGAGAGCGGAAAATGCTGTTGTGCAAGTCAAGCAGCTTATTGCAGAATATCAAGACTATGAAATATTGGATAATTTAATCATTATTTTTGAGGACTATAATTGGCGACCTCATTTAGTCGCTTGTGTAATTCTTCTACTGCTGGATGATGTTGAACTCTATTTAGAGTTACTGTGGTCTCGAATCAAACACGGCAGTTGGGTTGCACCGCAACTTGTTGCCACAGCCCTATTAATCGATCGCGACTTCACTGCAAAAGCCGAGCGCTTGTTAGAAGATAGTGGAACTTCTAATAGATCTGTGTGTGCAATAGCGGCAATCTTCGAGCAACTATATCCCCACAAGGAATTACCACCAATCGAATTAAAATTTATCAGCGATGAACAAACTCTTTTAAGTAAGAAAATTACTATACGTTGGTTGTCTAGAGTCTGTTCTATCATGGAGATCGGCAATCCTTTGATTAAAGATTAAAGTGATTTTATGACTCTTACCACCTATAAATGGATGTTCTTTGTAGAGATTCAATGAGTTTTAAGGATTCTTTTTGTTCGCATTCGTCATCCAACTCAGACCAAGAGGCAAACATCTCTTGTAATCTTTGCTGTTTGAGCTGTTTGTCTTGACGATCTCCACTATTAAGACGAACCATCGCATCATTCCAATTCTGCACGGGATTGGTTTGAACAGTCTGTTGACGAAGGCAACGAACCAGTTCTAGCAAACCGGGGATATCTTCTTCTGGAATTTGCTCAATTTCTTGAAGTAGAGCGAGTTTTTGATTGTTGGACATCTTTGATGGGTTATTCATAGTTTTGGAGGATAGTGGAGATCGCACTCTAGCTTCACTATATCTGATTAGCCCATTCTCGAACTGGACTGCGATCGCTCTGCTGTATCGAGGGACTAGCCAGCGCACGATCGAGCTAAAATTGAATTACCATGGCTTCAGACAGACGGGTGAGAATGTCAACAAGGAGAGAAAACCATGACAGCATTCATTTTAAACAATCCAGAAAGTGCCTCGATTACCGAGGAACAATTTTATCAACTTTGTGTTGCCAACCGCGACTTAAGATTAGAACGAACGGCTAGAGGAGACCTAATTATTATGCCACCGACAGGGGGAGAAACGGGAAACCGGAATTTTAAGATCGCTCAACAATTAGCCAATTGGACGGATACAGACGGAACCGGAATAGGGTTTGATTCTTCCACTTGTTTTAAGCTTCCTCAAGGGGCGGATTATTCCCCCGATGCGTCTTGGATACCCTTAGCCAAATGGGAAGCCTTAACCGCAGAGCAGAAAAAGAAGTTCCCGCCCTTGTGTCCCGATTTTGTCATCGAGCTGCGATCGCCTAGCGATTCCTTGACACTCCTACAAAATAAAATGCTCGAATATATAGATAATGGCACTCGGTTAGGTTGGCTGATCGACCCGAAAAACCGTCAAGTTGAAGTTTATCGTCAGGGACAAGAAAAACAAACGTTAGACAATCCAACCACCTTATCCGGAGAAGATGTTTTACCCGGTTTCAGTTTAAATCTTTCCTCGATCTGGTAAATTCTTATTGCAGGAAGATTATGACCAAAATGTGAATGAGTAGAATAGGGTTCGCAGACAACGGGTAATATCAAATCCAGAAAAGTTTGCATCAATTGATCCTTGGGAGGCAATTGGCTCTAAGCCCCTTGTGAGCGTGCATGTATATAGAGAAATGATATAACTACCATGAATCGTCTTTGGTTTGCCTTCTGGTTAACAGTGCTGATTACTACTGAATCTGTGGCGATCGCCCCGAAACCTAACCCAGAATCTATTCTCACCCAGAATTCTTGTCTCGTTTTGGCTCAAGACTTGGTGGAGAAAGGCGAGCGCTTAAGCAAGCAGCAAGACTTGACGGCTCAATTACCGGCGATCGCCCAGTGGGAAGAAGCCCGTTACCTATGGCACAGGGCGGGGAATTCCGAGCAGGAAGCGGCAGCTTTAATTAAACTTGGCTCCATCTACCAATATTGGGGAGCCACTACCCCAGCGCGGGAGCGTTACCGTGATGCTTTAGCTTTGGCTCAACAGCTTGGCGATCGCCTCCAAGAAGCCTTTATTTTAGGGCAACTGGGGAGAATTCACGACATGGATGCCGATCGATGGCAGAAAGAATGGCAATTTGCGAGCGATCGCGGTTTTACATCAGTTACCTCTCGTCGCTCAGATATTTTAAACCAACAACGTCACAGTGATTCGGATAAAGCTGCCCAATTCTTTCATCAAGCCTTAGCCATTTATGAAGCGTTCAATCAATCTCCTCAAACCGCAACCTTTGCCTCGCGACAGGGGGAAGCACAGTTGCTCAACTGGCTGGCAGAATCCAAAACCGATACCAGCGAACGATACGAATTGTTCCAGCAAGCGTTGAGAATTTATGAAGAGATTGGCGATCGCAAAGGCGAAGCGATTGTTCTGAGCAATTTAACTCAATTGCGCTTATTTGAATGGTTTGACGAGCAAGCCGGATTGGACATATTCGATCGCTCTCGATCCATTTACCAAGAAATTGGTGCATCGTCTTCAGAAGATAGCCATTGGGCAAAAAAACAGAACGTTCGGCTCTTAAATACAATGGTTCGCTACTGGTGGAGCGAGAATCAAGCCAGAGCGTTAGAGTTTCACCAGCAAGCTTTGAGTCTGGCTCGTGAGATAGATGATTTCGATGGCGAAGCCTTAACCCTGGAAATTTTGGGCGATCGCTATCTTTCCTCCGATAATCTGCAACAGGGATTAGCGTTTTATCAACAAGCCTTAGCCCTATACGAAAATCTGGGAAATGGGGTTAAGCAAGGGGAAATGTTGAATCATTTAGGGAATATCTATAGCGATCTGGGAGAAACGGCTAAAGCACTAGAGTACTATTCCCAAGAACTGGATCTATTGGTAGGAATGAGTCATTTTTATCGTCAACTTGGGGATACAAATAAAGCATTAGATTTCCAATATCGCCAACCCATAGTTTTGGGTCATTTAGGTCAAATTTACGATCGCTTAGAAGAACCAGCAGCCGCCTTAGAGCAGTATAACAAAGCACGAGACGTGTATCAAGCGGTCAACGATTTGCAAGGGGAAGCCACGTTTTTGCTGGCGATCGCCGAACGATATGGTGATCGAGACCGTCAGGAAGATATGCTAACCTTCTTAAATCAAGCTGTTCAAGTGTATCAACAGGCTGGTGATAGAGAGGGAGAAGCCCAAATTTTAGAGAAAATTGCCACCATCCATGTCCATCGATTCGGAGAGTGGGAGCAGGGATTAGAAGCCCTCGATCGGATGTTAAACCTTTATCGGAGTCTTGGCGATCGCCCTGGAGAAGCCAGAACCCTTTACCGCATGGCTTCCCTCTACGAAAAAGAGTTAGAAGACAAGGAAAAAGCCTTAGATTTTTATCGCCAAAGAGTTGCGATCGACCGCGAATTAGGGGACAGTGTTAGTGAAGTCTTTCATCTGAGAACAATTGCCAAAATCGACTACGAACTCGGCAATTATTACCCTGCACGAGAGTCCTTCAAGCAAGCAGCACAGGTTTACCGAGAAGAAGGCAATTTAGAGCGAGAAGCGAGAACATTAATTGAAATTGGTGATGACTATATCAAATTCGGAGAACAGGAAAGTGCGTTAGAGTTTTACCAGCAAGCAACTCCCATTTATCAACAGTTAGGAGACTATAAAAAAGAAGCCGTAAACCTCAGACGGATGGCTGAACTTCATTACGAGTTAGAGCAGGTACCACAAGCTATCCTTCTATTTTCTCAAGCGCGGCAAGTTTACCAAGACAATGGCGATCGTTCTGGGGAAGCCTGGACGCTGTACCGGACGGGAATAACGTACACGACTCTGGGAGATTTGGAAAATGCTTTAGCCTCTTATAACCAAGCTTTGGAACTTTACGAACAAGAACCCGATGCATCGTTTCGAGAAGAACGAACCCTGGATATATTTCTCCGAATTGGTCGAATTTATGCCTATTCGGGAGAACAAAAGAAAGCCATAGAGTTTTGCGATCGCGCCGTCAGTTCCGCTCAAGAATTCTTTGAATCTAAACCGATGAAAAGCGCCGAATTTTTTCGAGAAATTGGGAAGGCTTGCTATCAAATTGGCAATCCACAGAAGGCATGGAAAGCCTTTAATGCCTATCGACAACAGTATCAAAACATTGGCACAGATGAAGCAGTCACGGGCTTGATGCGCGTGGGAGAAGATTATGTAGAACTGGGAGATATCGAACAGGCGTTATATTTTTTTGTGCAAGCTAGAAGGATTTATCAAGAACGTAATTTTCCCGAAGGAGAGGTCAATACCTTAACTTGGATAGCTAACCTCTATTTTCGTTCGGGAGACTATCCGGAAGCTTTTGGGTTTTATCGCGAAGCCTTGCGGTTGACTCAAACGATTAACAATCCTAAAAAAGAAGCTGGAATATGGTCAAAACTGGGAGGCATTTATCTAGAGTTAGGAGATCGAGAAAAAGCGATCGCCTCCTATGAGCAAGCGTTGCAAATTTACCGCAACCTGGGAAATGCCAGGAGAGAAGGAGAAACCTTGGAGGATTTAGGGATAGTTTACGAACAATTGAAAGAGACAGAAAAAGCGCTGGAGTTTTATGACGACTCTCTAACTCTTTTTGAAGCAGGGGGTTTGCGATGGAAACTAGGTGCGAGTTTGCGAAAAATTGGTCAACTTCACTTTGAATTGGGGAATTTAGAACCGGCTTTGAGGTTCTTTAACCAGTCATTAATTGTTGCCGATAGACGGTATGATTTCCTTTATGTTGAATTAGGCAAGGTTCATACTGAGTTAGGCCATTTGGAACAAGCTTGGGATGCGTTCAACACTGCTCTGAAATTAGATCCCGTTCCGGAAACTAAGGCAGATACCCTCTTGGGGATGGCACGAATAGAACGCCAGCGTGGGAACCTTAACATGGCTTTGAATCGCATTGAAGCGGCGATCGCCCTCATCGAAGAAGTACGCGCTCGAAAAAATTCCCCGGAAGAACGACAAACCTTTTTTGCTGCTAAACAGCTCTATTACGAGTTCTACATCGACCTATTAATGGAGTTGCATCAACACCATCCAACTAAAGGTTATGATGCGCAAGCGCTGAATATTAACGAACGCTCTCGCCCTAGAAGCCTCCTAGAACTCCTTGCGGAAGCAAATACCGATATTCGCAAAGGAGTCGATCCGGATTTAGTGCTTCAGGAACGCCGCTTACAGCAACAATTAGATGCCCTCGATCGCCGGGAAGTTGCCCTGTATCAGGCAGAATTTACTCAAGAACAAGTCGTTAACCTCAAACAAGAACGGCAATATCTCTTGAATCAATACAAGGCTCTACAAAGGAAAATCCGAGAAGTAAGTCCGAGCTATGCCGCCCTGACTCAACCTGAACCTGTGACTTTAGAAGAAATTCAGCAAAATATTCTCGATCGCGATACTTTAGTTCTGCAATATGCTCTGGGTGAAGAGCGCAGTTTTCTCTGGGCAATTACCCAAGACCGTTTAACCTCTTATATCCTTCCTTCTCGTCAAGACATTGAGCAAAAAGCCAGACAATTTCGTGGCGATATCGGTCATCCTCGCTCTCGTCATCAACCCCAAAAAGCGATCGCCTCTGGTGAAGCATTAAATTCCCTCATTCTCCAACCTCTCAGAGAACACAGCGATAAAAAACGTCTGGCGATCGTTGCTGATGGAGCCTTACACTACATTCCCTTCAGCGCTCTCCCCAATCCCCATGCTAGAGAAAACAACTTGAGTTCGTTAGTCGAAGCTTATGAACTCGTCCATCTTCCTTCCCTGTCTACCCTAGCCATTTTGCGTCAAGATTTTTCACAACGCCAAAGCGCACCTCAGCAATTGGCGATCGTTGCCGATCCAGTGTTTAGTCGAGATGACGAACGGTTAGAGAATCATCCTTCTTCCTCAACATCTAATTCTGTGTCCTTACTTCCCCGTGCCACCACAGATATAGGTGTTCAACTCCAACGACTGCCCGGTACTCGGCAAGAAGCTGAGGCGATCGCCTCCCTTATCCCGGAATCCCAACGGATTCAAGCCTTTGACTTTGAAGCCAACTACGCTTTTGCCACCCATACTCCATTAAACCAGTATCGTACGGTGCATTTTGCCACCCACGGCATTCTCAACAGCGTCAATCCCGAACTGTCGGGGTTAGTGCTGTCCTTAATCGATGAACAAGGCAATCCCAGTAATGGATTTCTGCGCCTCCACGATATTTACAACTTAGATTTATCCGCCGATTTAGTTGTTCTCAGTGCTTGCCAAACGGGACTAGGGAAAGAAATTCAAGGAGAAGGCTTAATCGGATTAACCCGAGGGTTTATGTATGCGGGTACACCTAGGGTACTCGTCAGTTTATGGAATGTTGATGATGCCGCCACCGCAGAGATGATGACTCGTTTTTATCGTCTGATGTGGCAAGAACAATTATCGCCCACAAAAGCCTTGCAAGAGGCACAACTGGAGATGCAAACTGAGACTCAATGGAGAGCGCCGTTTTATTGGGCAGGGTTTACTCTGCAAGGAGAATGGGAGGAAATAAAGGAAGAATAGACTTTTGATATAGCGATTCTGGCTAGGCAATAGGCAGAAGGGTAAACCATTTTTGATGCCATAGCGTCTATTTTTAAGGCATTTCATGGGAATACCCTCAAAAGAAAAATTTAGGTTGTCGTACTTCATAACAGCACGAAGTGCTGTGTCCGTATCTAGAAAAATTTTCATACGATTGGCTCTCGTTGCATCGGCAATGATCGATCGCGCTCGATTTGAAGATCTTCTGGAAATTCATGAAGAGCATCAAACATCACCTGCCAAGGGTCTTCTTTAGGGAGCAGAACTACTGCATTCCCCAATCGTTTAATAATCACTTCATCCCCAGAAAAACGATAACTTTTGGGCAAACGTACCGCCTGACTATTGCCACTCATAAACAGCTTTGCTGTATCCATTGGGTATTTCGTATATACAACAACGATGACTTATTGTAGATTCAGCGGATTTGATCTGACTCATGATTACTTTTTCTTCGGTCGAAAGACTTGAATCACGTCCGAATTACACTCTAGATAGGGTGCGCCAATCAAGTCTAAGCAGTAGGGAATGGCAGGAAATACAGAATCTAAACATTCTCGAATGGATTTCGGTTTACCCGGAAGATTGACAATGAGGGCGCTGCCGCGAATGCCTGCGGTTTGTCGTGATAAGATGGCTGTGGGAACATATTGTAGGGATACGGAACGCATGAGTTCCCCAAATCCCGGCAGCATTTTGTCACAGACTTCTTCCGTGGCTTCCGGGGTTACGTCCCTGGGAGCGGGGCCGGTTCCTCCAGTGGTGACAACGAGGGAGCAGTGGCGATCGTCAATGAGGGAAATAAGGGTAGTTTTAATTGTGTCATAGTCATCTGGGATAACCTCATAGACGGATTCCCAGGGACTGGTGAGATATTCTTGGAGGCGATCGATAATGGCTTTTCCAGAGAGGTCTTCATAGACTCCTGCGCTGGCTCGGTCTGAGGCGGTTACGATTCCAATACGGGTATTCATAGGGAATAGGGAAGAGGCAGTAGGCAATAGGCAATAGGCAATAGATGATGGGTGCTAGGCTTGAGCATTTAAGAAAAGTCCTAACTCCCCAGTTTTCTTGCATTTCTATTGCGTACTAGCAACGATCGCCTTTTTTTTCATTGTCTCAAAGATATTGTAAAATCCATTAGCCCGAGACGGCGTTAAGTTTACGCATAATCCGGTCTCTTGGATGAAGTCTCCAGAGAGAGTGGCGACTTCTTCAGGGCTTAATCCATCTAATCCTCTGACGAGTAATGCCACTAGGCCCTTGGTCAACTGGGCATCAGAATCGGCTTGATAGTGTAGTTTCCCGTCTTCTAGGGTCGCTGTGACATAGACTTGGGAGACACAACCGGGGACTTTATTTTCTTCCACTTTATCTGTGTCTGGAAAGGGAGGTAATTTCTTGGCGTAGTCAATGAGTTGCTCGATGCGACGCTTTGGGTCTTGAGAGCGTTGAAAACGTTTGACAATTTTATCTAAGTTAGGGGGTAGGGTTTGAGTTGTTTCGGTCATAGTGCGATCGCCACCAATATCGTTAATCCATTGTTGTCATCCTGGATTCTAATGGATCGATCGGCTTAACTTACCCAGACTTAAGATATTTTTCCTGTTAGTTAAATTCTTCAAGAAAAAGGAAAAGCGCCTGGGAGTCTGGCCGTGTTTCGACCCCAAACGCGTTTTCCTTTCACTTTACTCCTCACCACCAACCACAGTTTATCACGTTTTGATCATCTGTCAAGGGTTAAGACGATTTTTCTAATAAATCAGCCCGAACACACCCAACTTCAAAGGCAGCGTACCAGTGGCCGGCGGTTTCATAAAAGTGGCTAATCTCTACACTTTTACCGCTATAGGGCAGAACAATCTGATCGCCTGCTTTGCGTCCCCCATATTCGGGTACGGGTTCCGGTTGTTCCACTTTTGGCAATCGGGGAGCATCATGAACTTTACGGGGTTTAGGGACTTTAGAGGCTCGTTCGGGTTTCGCCTCGGATTTCGCTGGAGGCGTAGCTTGAGGTCTTCGAGGTCTTTGAACAATTTCCGGGGGTTTGGGCCGTTGAACTTTAGGGGGAGTTAAGGAGAGTTCTGGCTTGGGTTCCGGTTGAGACTCGGGGGGCTGGCGATCGCTAGAATTGGATTTGGTCATCTTTAAAAACGGGGAACATGCAAAACAAGCATACATTTGATCTATCTTAGAAGATTTGTTCAACCCCCCTGAGCCAATTTCCGCACTCCTCACTCCCCACTTCTCACTTAAACATTAAACCGGAATAACATCACATCCCCTTCTTGCACTACATACTCTTTACCCTCACTGCGTACCAGCCCTTTTTCCTTAGCTGCATTCATAGAACCATGACTAACCAAATCCTGGTACGCAATAGTTTCAGCCCGAATAAATCCCCGCTCGAAATCCGAATGAATTACTCCCGCAGCTTGGGGAGCTGTCATCCCAGCTTGAATCGTCCAAGCACGGGTTTCCTTGGGCCCAGTGGTCAAGTACGTACGTAATCCCAACAGGGTATAAGTGGCACGAATCAACGATTGTAGACCGCCCTCCTCTACGCCTAAACTGGCCAGAAAATCGTCCCGGTCTTCTGGAGGTAGTTCAATTAACTCTGACTCCACCTGGGCGGAAATGGTCACCACTTGGGCCGTTTCTTGGGCCGCCATTTGTTTGACCACCTCTACCCATTCATTACCTTCAGCTAAATCATCTTCAGATACATTCGCGGCATAAATAATCGGTTTAGCCGTTAACAGACCCAAACCTTGAATACTGTCGAGTTCTTCCTCATTCAAAGACGCTAAACGGGCAGATTTTCCTTCATTCAAGACAGGAAGTAGTTTTTCCAGGGCACTCACTTCGACCAGACCGTCCTTATTACCTCTGGCTTGCTTACGAGCGCGGTCTAATCGCCGTTCAACTTGACTCAAGTCAGCTAGGGCCAACTCTAGATTAATCACCTCAATATCCCGACTCGGATCGACAGAACCGGAAACATGAATGATATCATCATTTTCAAAGCATCGAACCACATGCACAATGGCATCTACTTCTCGAATATTGGCTAAAAACTGGTTACCAAGGCCTTCACCTTGACTGGCTCCTTGGACTAAACCAGCAATATCAACAAATTCAATCCGCGTGGGAACGATTTGTTCAGATTGGGAAATTTTAGCCAATACGGACAGGCGTTCATCAGGGACGGCAACCACCCCAACATTGGGTTCAATTGTACAAAATGGAAAATTAGCCGCTTGTGCTTTAGCATTGGCGACTAAGGCGTTAAATAACGTTGATTTGCCCACATTGGGCAGTCCAACAATTCCAGCTCTGAGCATTAGTGGAGTTTGTTAATGAAGTTTCAGGTTGTCAAGTTGATTGGGTGTGTACCGATCGCCAACTGGGTTGATTGAAAGTTATAGGATTTACCAAAGTGTCTCAAGCCAAAACCCCCATTTTAGATGCGCTTCGCCACTATGTGACCCACCCTCACGCTCCGTTTTATACTCCTGGCCATAAGCGGGGAGTCGGTATTTCTCGCCCTTTGGCTGATTTATTTGGGAGTTTGGTCTTTCAAGCGGATTTATCGGAATTGCCCGATCTGGATAATTTGTATGCTCCAGATGGGGCGATCCGAGAAGCCCAAGATTTGGCAGCTCAAGCGTTTGGTGCAGATCGAACCTGGTTTTTGGTTAATGGTTCGACAGTCGGTGTGATGGCTGCGATTTTGGCAACTTGCACCAGTGGCGAGAAGATTATTTTACCCCGAAATATTCATAGTTCAGCGATTTCTGGATTAATTCTCTCTGGAGCGATGCCCATTTTTGTTAATCCTGAGTACGATCCGGATTGGGATATGGTCAATAGTGTTACGCCGATGTCGATCCAGAAGGCGTTGAGCAAACATCCAGATGCGAAGGCAGTGATGATGGTTTATCCAACGTATCAGGGGGTTTGTGGAGATGTGGAGGCGATCGCTCAATTATGCCATGACTCTCATATTCCCTTGATTGTAGATGAAGCCCATGGCCCCCATTTTCACTTCCATCCCGATTTACCTCCTTCAGCTCTATCTTGTGGCGCGGATGTGGCGATTCAATCGAGTCATAAGGTTTTGGGGGCGATGACACAAGCCTCGATGCTACATTTGAAGGGGTCGCGGATCGATCCGGAAGCCATTCGGCGATCGCTCCAACTGCTCCAATCAACCAGCCCCAGTTATGTACTGCTCGCCTCTTTAGACGCTGCTCGTCAGCAAATGGCTCTCCAAGGAGAAAGCTTGATTTCCCAAACCTTACAGTTAGCAGAACGGGCACAACAAAGCCTAAAAACACTTCCCAAATTAAAAGTTTTAGAGACCAAAATCAGCAAGGGTTTTCTTGCTTTAGATCCCACTCGCTTAAATGTTAAAGTCACCTCTTGCGGCTTAACCGGTTATCAAGCCGATCGACTTTTACACGATCGCCACGGGGTTATTGCTGAATTACCCTCTGCCCAATCTTTAACCTTTATTATTAGTCTGGGCAACACTCAGGCTGATATCGATCAATTAGTCCAAGGATTAGCCCAAATTTGCCCAACCCAAGGGACTCATGAGTGTTCCTCCGATCCCACCGTATTACAACGATGGCAAGAAGAATGTTTATTTGTCCATCCATCCTCATTTTTAATTAGTCCTGCCCTTTCTCCTCGTCAAGCCTTTTTCTCTCCAACAGAAACCTTACCTTTAGAACAAACAGATGAGCGTATTTGTGCAGAAATCATTTGTCCCTATCCTCCCGGCATTCCCGCAATCATGCCAGGTGAAATGATTAATATGTCAGCGTTGGATTATCTACAACAGGTGTTATCCCTAGGAGGGACAATCACCGGGTGTAGCGATCCCACCCTGAAAACTTTAAAAGTTGTTAGGCAATAGAAAGAGGGGAGAATCCAGTACGATAAAATTTGCTCTAGCTTTCTCTCTGATGGTAGGATCACCTTTTATGTCGCTTTGGCCCTTTGTTTCTCCTGGTATCCCTGATGATCTATTTGAGCGGTTACCTGGTATTCCCTTGAGTAAACGGGAGATCCGATTATTATTGATTTCTGCTCTGCGATTGCGTAAGGATTCAATTTTGTGGGACATTGGTGCAGGAACCGGTACAATTCCTGTGGAGACTGGGTTATTGTGCCCTGAAGGGCAGATTTTTGCCGTCGAGCGAGACGACGAGGTAGCCAGCTTAATTCGTCGAAACTGCGATCGCTTTGACGTTAATAATGTAGAAATTATTGAAGGGAATGCCCCCGAATGTTTAGAAAATATTCCTCTGCGCCCCCATCGAGTTTGTATGGAAGGCGGACGCTCAGTTAAACAGATTTTAGAAGCCGTCTGGAATTTGTTACTCCCAGAAGGACGGATTGTGGCAACTGCCGGATCGTTAGAAAGTTTATACGCTTTATCCGAAGGGTTTGCCCAGCTACAAGTGAGACATATAGAAGTCGTTCAATCTGGGGTTAATCGTTTGGAAAAACGGGGAATGTATCAAGTTTTTGCCGCCGTCGATCCAGTGTTTATTATTAGTGGGGAAAAACTGGGTTAATGGATATCAGGAAATGTCAACCAACAGGATTTCCGGAATTTAAGAACATTATTTCATAAGAAGACAAGGGGCTAAGGTCCCCTAGCCTCGATTAACTATAAAGTTCCTGCACCCATTCCCACTCCTGAGTTAAGCCTTCTTCTAAAGAGACTTGGGGCTGGTATCCCAGCAATTTCTTGGCTTTGGAAACATCAGCGCTGGTATGACGAGCATCACCCATAGCGCGATCAATGTGGTTTCTACGGATAGGCTGACCAACGATTTTTTCCATCGTATCCAGCACATCCGTCAGTACAACCCGACTCCCTCCACCAATATTAAAAACCTCTCCAACTGCATCAGGAGCTGTTGCAGCCCCTAGATTAGCAGCTACAGCATCTTGAATAAAGGTGAAATCCCTCGTTTGTTGACCATCGCCATAGATATCAATCGCCCGGTCTTCCAACACCGCTTTGTAAAATTTATGGAATGCCATATCTGGCCGTTGACGGGGACCATATACCGTAAAATACCGTAGAGCCGTAAACGGAACCTGAAAATTTTGGTGATATAGCACACATAACCGTTCCGCCGCCAATTTTGTGATCCCATAGGGAGAAACCGGTTGGGGAGCAATGAGTTCTGAAGTCGGAAAAGTTTCCGCATTTCCATACACTGATGAGGTCGAAGCATAAACAAATCGCTTCAACGTCCTGGAATTTTTCGCCGCTTCCAGCATAATCTGAGTCGCATTGATATTCCGTTCCGTATAGGAGCGAAACCCTTGCCCCCAACTCGCACGCACTCCCGCTTGCGCCGCTTGGTGATAAACTACTTCTACATCAGTGAATAAGGAATTCCAATCTAAGGTTTGAATATCTCCTTCTACAAGGGTAAACTGAGGATGAGTTTGAAAACGACTAACATTCCGGCGTTTCAGTGTTGGGTCATAATAATCGTTAAATTGATCGACACCAATGACTTCTTGACCTTGATTGAGTAAGGTTTCGGCTAAGGTGGAACCAATAAAACCGGCTACGCCAGTTACAATTACTTTAGTCATTACCAAGATAATTTTTTGTTCTTATTCCTGCACAATTATAGGAGATGAACTAACCGAGGATCGTTTTCTTAAGGTTTCTCAGTTTCTGTCTCCATTGCGGTTCAGCTTTAGGCGCTGGAGGGTCAGCCGGAGGATTGGGATCGCCGAGATAACGGTAGTATCTCCATAACTCTCTATAAGGACCACCCTGTCTCATGGGACTTCCCGCCCAATGAAGATACATTAATTGCTTCCCTTTATCATATAAAATATGGTCTTTTTCTTCAAAATGTGCCGATCCTGCCCAACTTCCCGGTACTCCTTCTGGTAGCTTCACCAAGTTTAAACGTTTGGGAATTGATTTTAGAACGAGGTAGTTGAGAATGGGTTGGTCCGTGACTTGGGAGGAAAAATCAAAGTATTCTCGATGTTGGCTACACTCTTGCAGGAGTCTATACATCTGCTCTTGAGAAATGGCGATTTTTTTAGAGGCCCAAAAACCACTATTGAACACATCTTGTAATTCTTCCCCCGTAAAGATCTTGTTGTCTTTAACTAAGGGCGAGAAAATATCATGTAATCCTCGACCAGAGTGATGATAATCACAACAAATAAATCCATATTTTGATAGGTAAGATAGGATATCAGACATCTTTTCAAAGACAATGATATCAGTATCGATATACAGAAAGTCATCTAGGGGGCCGAACCAGGCGACGAGCTTTCGCATTTTATTGGGTAATGCCAGAAAATCGCGATCGAATATCTCAGAAATTTTTATTGTAAATTCTTGTACAAGATTTAAATCAGGAAAAACGCGAACATTATGTTTCTCTGCCAGGATTTGCGCGGTTTCCTGATAATCCTCATTGAAGGGGATCATATAAACAGTAATACTAGGATCGTACATGCGAATACTGTTTAAGAGGGCGATCGCATTCTCTTTCACTTTATTATTCGCTACAATGTAAATTCCCTGTTCCATAATTTATCTGTCATCTATAATAAAAATCAAAGTCTCTCAAGGCCTGTAATCTTTCTTTATTCAACCGGTAATGATAAGCGATTCTTCGCTGTAGTTTTTCTAGAGAACTGAGATTTCGCTGATGAGAAGCATCCAAGTGTTTTTTGGTATCCACCAAAGATTGCCAGGTTTGGGTTTTCTCAATTCCCCAACCTATCTTCGCTGCTGCTAATCCGATTATATTTCCTTCTCCGCTATGCATTCCCTTTAACTCTAAGTAACGACCAATTAATCCCCATAAATGGAAGAACTCTGCTTCTTTCCCCCCATCTCTAGTGACAATAAAGAGGGACTCTCCAATCCAGAGTGCAGATTCTAAGTCAATTTCTAACTTAGAGGCAACTTTAGTGATATCTGCCAGGTTCTCTGGTCGATACTTTTTGACATGCTCAATGAGATTCTCAGAACGTCCAGCGAGTCCTGGATTTAGTTCCATAAAAACAGAAAGACTACTAAAAACTCGAGTATCTGCATCTAAATGGATAGCAGAAGGGAATAAGGACAAAGATTTTTCTAGCAAGAAACGCTTATCATTATAACAGTGCTGTATTCCCTGTTGACGATGCTTAAAAGGTATCACATTAGGCTGTTCCTTGAAATCTAGAGTTTTATCCGTAAAAACGACCAAGGAAGTTCCTGGAAAATAGGTTTCGATATCTCCAGCTAAATCCCTAGCCATGTTTCGATAACGCTGACCAAGAGCTAAGGTGGAAAAGCAAAATTTTGGTTCTAGCTCGCTCATTTTTCTACCCATTATTTCTAATTTTTATTCTTAGACTCAAGAGAGGGTGGAATATGGTTCTATTGCAATCCTACCTTTTTTAAGAATCGCTTCATTAGACTAGGGGGGGGATTATAAGGTTTAGGTTTACCTACAAACGAAGGTCGTTTCTCTGGCTCATAGAGATAGCGATAGTGTAAGAATAGTTCTCGATAGGGAAAGTCTAAGTTTTCACCAGCACAGAGCCTGGCAAATATCTTAGAAGATATGCCAATATAGTGCAGGTAAGTGAGCTGTACCCCTTTATCATAGAGCATATTATCCCGTTGCTCAAAGTGAGGAGAGGTTACAGAACATCCAGTCGTCTCTTCTTTCGGGAGTTGCAGGGAAAAGTTGTAAATGTCCAAACCCGATCGCATGGTCATATAATTCAGAACAGATTGGTTAGGGGCTGATGGGTATAAAATTTCAGCTTCTCCAGCTTGCAGGTGAGTAACCAGCTCATTTCTTTGCTCAACCGATAACAATCCTCGTTTAGACCCGTAAAATCCAGCACAGAAAATTTCTTGACTAATTCGTTCTTGGGGAAAGACTTCAAATAGTTTAGGACTGTCTAAATTATAAATATGAGAGGGGTCTTTATACTGAAAATCATAGACAACGAAATCATTATGATTAAGCTGCTCAAAGACAAAATCTAGGGAGTTTAGAACTAATACATCAGCATCAAAGTAGACAAATTTTTCAAATGGGCTGTTGGGGTCAAAGGCAGAGTACCGACGGTTCATACCGATACGACGTACTCCCTGAATTCCCTGGGCTTCCCACTGTTGCAGTACATTAGGATGAGCTTTCCAAACCTTGTAGGAAAATTCTTCCCAAGGAGCAAAGATTTGAGGATCATCAAGTAACTGAACATTTTTCCTTCTGTCAATTGCAGCTTTCACCCGATCCAGACGATCGTCATAAGCGATAACACAGACTGGTGTATCAGCACTAACATTGACTTCAATGCTGTTGAGCAAAGCAACCAGTTGATCGTAAACCACATCGTTAGCAGATGTATAAATTCCATAAGTCATAGGATTGAATACATAAGGAAATACTAGAGATAAGGCGACCCAAACATGGGTCTGTCTGGTTTCTTTTGTTTATTGTCACTCATGGAAGATAGTTTTGACAACTATTAACTAGATGTAGATTAACGAATGAGTTGTCACTTCTTGACAATCGTCTGAATTTATGACAGTATTTAGTGTAGATATATTATATACCCATTCATGAAAAAGAAAGTTATCTTCATAATGGTTAATTGGTCACTCAGGATCAACCCTTAGATAGTCACGGTAACTATTATCAATATCCGGAGTTAAAAATAAAAATCAAATTAGATTTGCGTTGGAAAAATAAATTGTCGCTAGAAAACTTGCAAGTCTTTAATTCTATTGCTGGAGATTTAAACAGACTCGATGAATGGGATTAATCAATTGATGTCGATTAAAAACAGGCCATCTATTCTGAGGTAGCTAGATATATGATTAAAGTTCTATTAGTTCGAGACTATAAGTCCTCCTGTAATGTGCCCTATCTAGTGTATTGTACATACTGGCTAAAAAGGTTATTCCTGATTGATTTTACAGAAGTTAGTCTTCATGATTATGTGACTTTCAATCAGGATTCATATGATATTGTCATATACTCACCTCCTCCTGGTAAAAAATCAAGGAATTTTTTGCGAAACCTTTCAGTTATTAATAGGACAGATGAAAAGTTTTTAAATTTTAAGAAAAACAAAATATTATTCGATACCCATGACCATGGTAATTACGATGGTTTTCCTCGATTTGAATCTCTTGCCCCAGAAATTGTTACCTCATTACCCAGAATTAAGAACGCTCCCCATAAAGAGTATTTACAAAAATACAATGTAGTTTGGACGACGACTTATCCCATAGGACTAAATCCTCGTTCTCCAGCCTATAATTATTTTGGTGGTTTTGCTATATCTCAGAAAAAAGTTGAGCGTAATATTGATATTTCCTATAGAGTTAAGATTACGCTCAATAGAAATTCTTATCGACAGGAAATGAGAGAGGCAACTCTTAATATCATTAAGAATTATCAGGGAAGTAGTTACATAGATACAGAATACAAAGAAAACGATCCCAAATATAAAGCCTATCTGTCTCGCGTTTTGATTTCTGTTTGTCCACCAGGCCACGGCCCCGGAACATTTAGACATCTAGAGAGTTTAAATGCTCAAACTTTGATGCTATCCCATGATTCGATTGATGGGATCAAACTATTACCTAATTCTGATTTGGTTGAAGGAGAAGATTATATTTCATTTGATTTTGATAATTTGACAAATAAGCTAGATATGCTTCTAGCAAATCGAGAGAAAGTAGCTTGGATAGCTAAAAATGGGCAGAAAAAATTTACTAAGGGGTATTCTGTATGGGCATCTACTTGGGAACTGTATAAACTTTTGTCTCAGTTTGCTTAAAAAATTGATTCTTCAGGACTTAATTAGGTATCTTCTAAAAAGAATCCAAAGAAATTAAAAGTATGTTATGAATGGATTATACCTCCCACTAAGATTATGATCAATAAGGTTGTATTTATAGTAGGTAGTGGACGTAGTGGTTCAACTCTATTGTCCTTTATTATAGGAAGCCATCCTGATTGTGTCAACTTGGGAGAACTCGATAAATTCTACCGATATTACCAGCAAGGAAAAAAACTTTGTACAATTTGCCGGGATGACTGTCCCTTTTGGGATGGAAAATTCACTGAGTTAGAACGAAAACAGTTAGCAGCAGTTTTGGGTAACACTCGCTTAAATCCTTACATTCCCTTGAAAATTGACCGAGCTATTCGCCCCTGGTTAGGCAAGAGAGCTATTTTATCCCCATACTCTTATTTACTCTCTAAACGTAAAGAATCAATTTTATTTGATTCTAGTAAAGAACTAGACTGGGTAAAAGAAAGAAGTAGCCATCAAGAATTTAGATCAGGCCGCTTAAAAAGCTATCTTCTATTTATTGTTCGTGATGGTCGAGCAGTGATGAGTTCTATCCTCAGAATTAGTCCCACATGGACAACAGAGCGTTTTTGTCAACATTGGTCAACGAGAATTAGTGGCGCTCGTGAGTTTTATGACCAGTTTCCCTTAGAGCGAAAAATGATAATTCGATATGAAGAGCTAGTAACAAATCCGCATCAAACATTAAAAAAGCTTTGCGATCTTTTGCAGATTGAGTTTTTAGACGAAATGCTCTCGTATTGGAAATACGATGATCATCATCCTGTGTCGGGAAATACCGGGACTCGCTCCTTGATTTGGAGATATAGAGATCAAAATGAAAATATTCAAGATAAAAATTACCAAAAACAAGGAAGCCACTATGACAACGTGGGATTAAATTTAGCTCTAGATTTGCGGTGGAAGCAAGAACTTACACCAGAACAACTGGAGAAGTTTGAAGACTATTGTGGTGAAATGAATAAACCCTATGAATGGGACTAGTGTTCCGTCAATGGAAAAATGGCGAATAATGAAAGCGTCAAAGGCTAAAATTGAAACGTTTGTATCCGTCAATTTTACCTTGACTTACTACTAGGAGGTAAGAGATTTTAACTGTTTCTTAATTGCTTCTGTTTTAATCGACCAATAGTGTTGTTGAATGTATATCCATTTGAGTAAATTAGGGGATTCTAGCCAGCGTCGATACGCAGGAGTCGCAATATCAGTGAGGAAGGTTTTCCAAGAGGAGAGGATGGTTTCAATGTTAGTTGCTTGAGCGCGATCGCAACCATTGGCGATCATATCTTTGCGCAACTGTGGATTATCTTTCAAAGTTTTAATGGCAGCGATCGCCTCCTCTAGAGATTTAACCTCAATATAGTCCAGATCGCTGCGCCGTTCTGCTTGAAATGCTGATTCAGCTCCCAAAATGACGGGAACCTCTGCACGCCAAGAGTTATAGAGTTTAGTTGCCGGTTTCCACAGATAGGTTTGACTTGCTTCAAAGGTACGGACTGCAATGACAGCATCTACATCACTGTAATCATGCCATCGCTCTTTGGGTACAATGTTCCACTGTAGACCCATCTCTGCAAGACTTTGAGACCAGGAGGGATCTTTTAGTTCTGGGGCTAAGTTATAACTGATACCAAAATAAGCGATATTTTCAAAGCGATCACCGCGATCGTGATCGCGCGGAATCAACCCAGGTTGAGACCAAAGTGGAATATAGTGGCTATTTTTAACCACTTCAATCTCCTGTGGATTTTGAACCACATGCATTTGTGCATAAGGATGAGCGGCTTGATCGGCTTTGATACAGACTATCAAGACTTTTTCCTTTGGTCTTAACTCATACTTCAATGAATCCCGATGAGCTAACACAATCCCTTCATCCGGCATCGATCCCACTAAGCTACAAGGAAATCCATCACTTGTTAGATGTAAATAAGTTTGTAAAGTCCAACAATAAATTCCACGACCAAACTCCTCCCAGTAACTCTTAGCATCCTCTGGCATATCCTCCAGCCAGTCTGCTTCAGGAAGGTAAAAATAGATGGGAGGCCAATCATCATACTTACTCATATTTGCTGACTCCCTAAACATCCAGCCACTTCGATAAATCTCGTTCAATTAAATCTTGCAGCTTGAGAATATCCTCTCGGTAATCTTCTGTCAGTTGCTTGCGGAGTTTGAGAGATAACTTCGGTTTCCCTAAGTTTTGCTTCTTGAGCTTCTCTGCAATGCTTTTACGAAAATTCATCGGTAATAGGGTTTTCACCACTGCTTTAACCGGATTTGGTCGATTCAGCAGAGTATTAACTGTCTGATTCTTGGGAACACGAGTAGGGTTATGTTTCTTGCTCACATTAGGAACAAAACTATCATCTACTTCTAAAAATTGGAAAACCTCTTTCATCAGTCCAGTTGGATCTGCAATCAAATCGTCATACAGATACACTCCAATTTGCTTCGCATCGAAAGTATCGAAGTATCGCTTCAACTGAACATAGTAAAATCCCCGGCGTTTATGATGCCATTGAAAGCTCCAATTTTTGGCAACCCTATCCTCTTCTTGTTTCAGAGTTTTAGCAAAATCTGGAACCGGTTCTCTCCCATTACTCAAAGAAAATAAAAAATGTGAAAATGCTCGTTCTGCTGGCTGGCGGAGAATTGCAATTATCTTGGCATCAGGAATATAATGATGAATTCTTTGAACTGCTTTTTCACTGTAAATATATGACGTAGATGCTTCTCCTATCGCTTTCTCATGGGTTACCCCTGCAAACAACTCTTGATAGCTGTCCAAATCAGTAATGGCATTCGTCATCACATGATTGCCATTGGGGCCAATACGATTAATATCTTCTCCTTCTAGAGTAAAAAAATCAGGTTCTTTTTGATCCCTAGACGCGGGCATATAGACTTGTGGATGCTGCTTAAGGTAGTAATATAAAGAAGATGTTCCTGATTTAGCTGCGCCAATCAATAAAAAGTTAGGTAGGGTCATGGTTTTATCTCTAAATTTCTATTGTTCATTTAACCAGAATTGGGCAATCTGTTCCCAAGTCTCATTTTTAACGAGATCGGAAAACCGTTCGCGGGTCTCTTGCAGTTCTGAAGGATTTCGCATCAGTTCTATAATTTTCCAAGCTACTGCTTCTTGGGTTTCTTTCGTATAAGGATTACCTGGTACTTTAACACAATATTCTTTATCTTTCAGTCCAGCATAATCCGTCGTTACGGGGACAGCACCCACTAGGGCCGATTCTCGCACTGTATTACAATCAAGCTCTTCAAAAGTACATCCATAATAATTAATATTAGAAGTAGCTTTCTCGGCCATAAGCTGTTCGCGACCTACCTTTCCATGTTCAATTACGCCCGGTTGTTGCATCAATGTTTCCATTTTCTGTTTCCAATCTTCTTTGATTTGTCTCGGCCAACCGTAGTAAATATGAAGTTTGGCTTCAGGAATTTCTTGGTGAATCAAGGGCCAGCCGAATTCTAACATTCTTTCTAGACCTCGGATATAATTGGATGCGTAGATGATTTTATAGGGATCTTTAGTCTGTCCACAAAATTTAAGGAAGGAGGGATCGAATCCATTGGGGATAATCGCAATTTGGCGATCTGGAATTTCTGGTAATAAGGATCGATGGAAGAAATTTTTACAGAACACCTTATCATAGCCTTTTAGTTTTTCATAGGTCACTTCTTCTGGCAATAGAACAGAACCTAAATCGAGCCAAACCCTTTTTGCTTTGATCGGAAATTTAATTCGCCAGGCAAACTGCCACATGATTAACGTATCAAAAGAATCGCAAGGATTAAATTGGGTGTAGTGATAATACTGGACTCCATCATACAATCCTTGTTGAGATCCACAATTATTATAGACAGTAACAGAATAACCTAATTTAATCCATTCACGAGATAAATAGACAATGCGGGCATCTGCACCTCCTAATCCCGTTTTTAGACTTTCTGGAGACCATTGATAATCAGTATCTCCCGTATAGTATACAATAGACTTATCTGGCCATAGTTTAGATTTTAAGCCCTGGTTTATAAGTTTTATGTGTGACTTTACCTTCCCAAGCATTTTTTGATAGATGTTCATGAAACCCATACTTGAATACATCCGTTATGATATAGTGGTAATATTACCAAGTTTTGGTTAGACTCTCCGAAATGATGAACTGTTTTGATCATCCCTTAATTACTCATGCTGATCATAGACCACCCGTTTAGACTAGAGACAGAAAATAAAGAAATCTTCACTATCTCCATGACATAAAGTGCGGCCAATGAAAAAAATCAAAGCATGGGTTAAGCAAAAACTCCCTAATCTTCAGACTCTTTATAAGAAGATAACTGCTAAAACATGGTCTTCTCATTCAATCGTTTATTATACCGGGAACCACCATGAGGGATTAACTCCAAATAGCTTGAAAACTGGCGCAAGTGGTTCTCATGCGGCTGTTATTTATCTGGCCAGAGAATGGGTGAAGTTAGGATATCAAGTCACGGTGTATAGCAATTGTGGCGATCAAGAGGGACTATATGATGGAGTAGAATATGTCAACTATTATAACTTCAATTGGTGCGATCGCTTTGATACTGTGATTATTTGGAGGCATTCTACCTTACTCCAGCATCCCATTAACGCCAAGAACCTTTGGTTAGATTGGCATGATACTCTAGGCCCAGCCAAAGCCTTTACAACAGAACGATTAGAACCCTTTGATAAAATATTTTCTAAGAGCCATTATCAACGCCAATTATTACCCCAGTTTAATGATGATAAATTTGTGGTCATTAACAATGGAGTGAGTGAAGAAATTAGCCCGTTATACAATACACCTAAAACCCCCTACAAGTTAATTTATGGCTCGCGCTACTATCGAGGACTAGAGTATATGCTAACTTACGGGTGGCCAATTATTAAACAAGAAATCCCTGAAGCAGAACTTCACCTATTCTATGGGTTTACTAAGCGAGATAATCACCCTAAACACTCAGAGTGGAGAAAAAAAATGATCGATCTAATAAATCAGCCTGGTGTGTTTGATCGTGGCCGTGTTTCTCAAGATAAGATTCTAGAGGAAAAAGCAAAATCATTGATTCATTATTATGGTTGTACCTATCCAGAAATTGATTGTATTTCTGTGCGTGAATCAGCAATGGTTGGTTGTATTCCAGTCATGACTGATTTAGCAGCTTTAGGTGAAAAACCTTATGGCATAAAGGTTTCTGGAGATCCAGAATCTCAGGAAACGCAAGAAGCAGTAGCCTATCAAGTCATTGAGTTAATGCGGGCAGACCCGGAAAAATTGCAGTTAATTCGCGAACAGTTTCAGAAATTGGCTCAAGAAGAAACCTGGGCAAAAGTTGCGCCTATTTGGTTGAAAAATCAGTAGAATTAAGTTTAATATTGGATTTTTTTGTAGATATGGCTCACTCAACTAGGATGAAACTAATTATCCCCATTGAATATTATAGATCGGGTGGTGTCGAGCGAGTAATCATCTCTCTTATTGAGGAATTTTCTAAGGACATAGAACAAATTATTATCGTTTTACCTAAAAAAGATATTCATTACTTTCAGAAAATACTGCCCTCTTCTGAGTCCATAGTTTACGAATCTTTTGTCCCAACAAAAAATATGCTTTTATCTTTTTTAAGAATTTTAATTTTAGGATCAAAGATATTTAAAATCAAACAATTAGAGAAAAAAATAAAGAAAGTCAGAAACCAGCAGTCCAAACGTAATGCCCTCAATGGATTAATTGAAAAGTATCAAGCGACCCATTGTTTATATGTTTTAACCAATCGATTAACGCCACCTAACCTCAAAATCCCTTTGGGAATGATCGCTCATGATGTGTTTTGGCGGTTTGCACCCATGACCTATCCAGAAGATTATGTGAGAGAGTACGATCAAAGTTTGTTAGCATGGCTCAAAAAATCTGATATTGTTTTTACGGTTTCTGAGAAGACAAAGACTGATATAATATCAACTTTTCCTGGTTTTTCGTCCAAAATTAAACCCATTCCTAATGCTGGGGTAGCCATTCGTAAGACGGAAAGTGATAGAGAGACAACTGTTAACTCTAGCGATCTAATTACATTTTATTTTCCTTCTTCATTTGGAATTTATAAGGATCACTTAACGTTACTGAGAAGCGGGATAAGAGTTGCTCAGAAAAAACTTCAGTTCCAGGTTGTACTTACCGGTAAGGAAACAGATGCTTTAGTCAATGGACGTTTAAGTCTGTCCCAGCAAAGTAGTACTCAAGAATATTCTAATTATTTAAATCAATGCCATCAAGTCTATTCAGAAAATAGAGATGTAATTGAGCAGTACTTTAACGGTTTGGGTTATGGAGAGTATGGACAGGTAGAATATTGGTATCAGCATTGCTCTTGTGTGATTATACCGTCACAATATGAGGGTTTTGGTCTGGCTCTCTCGGAAGCAATTTCAAGAGGTTTACCGGTTATTGCTTCAGATTTAGAGGTATTTCAAGAGCAAGTTAGATTGTATCAGTGTTTTGATCAAGTTGAGTTTTTCCCTCCAGGAGATGCAGAGGCTTTAGCTGCGTGTATGGAAAGATTTGTTCATCATCCTAAGAGTAAGTTGAATCCAGAAAAAATACAAGAAAAACTATCTCTTTGGACTTGGAAGGATGCAGCACAACAGTACATTAGTTTGTTAGAGTCTGTTGTTTAGCTTCCAAACCAAGGGAATGATTTTTTGCGTTCTTGTTAGTGCCGTTTTAATTTAACGTAGCTTATTTTCAAATACTTCAAAGGTTCTGAGCAAGTTGATGGCTGAACGATAGGCTTCTTCGGTCAATTCTAATTGTTCCTCTGGAGTATCGACAATCTCATCGGCTAATAATCGTAAAGAACCAATCATCGAATTGAGTTGAGTTCTGGCTTCGTAGGAGGCTTTAGATAGGGTTTCATAGTCAATTCTTTTCTGACCAGTAGATTCTGATGCTTCTGTTTCTGAAAATTGCATGGAATGCAGACGATGATATAATCCTTGTTTTTCTAATAATTCCTGATGAGTTCCGACTTCCATCACTTGACCCTTATCTAAAACAGCAATTTGATCGGCGTTCTGAATGGTGGAGAGACGGTGAGCAATGACTAATGTGGTCCGATCGCGGCTCAGATGGTCGATCGCTTCTTGAACAATGCGCTCAGACACTGTATCGAGGGCACTCGTGGCTTCATCTAGGATCAAGATATCTGGATCTTGCAGCAGCGCTCTGGCGATCGCCAACCGTTGGCGCTGTCCTCCCGAAAGCATCACACCGCGATCGCCCACCTCTGTTTCCCATTGTTTTGGCAATTGCATAATAAAATCATAAGCATTCGCCTGTTTCGCCGCCGTTACCATCTCATCCTCCGTAGCATCTGGACGAGCATAAATAATATTATTTCTCACCGTATCATTAAACAGAAACGTTGTTTGACTGACAATTCCCATGGATTTTCGCAAACTACGCAGCTCAAACTCACGAATATCACGGCCATCGATCAAAATAGAACCTTCCGTCGGATCGTAAAATCTGGGCAACAAATCCGCAAATGTTGATTTTCCTGCTCCTGACGAACCCACCAACGCCAAACTCTTCCCTCTAGGCAAGACTAAATCAGCTTTCTTAATGACCAAATGATTATGACCGGGATAAGCAAATGATATCTCTTTGAAATGAATCTTATCCTGAAACCCATTAAACGGAACAATTCCTTGAGTCATAATCGGCTTATTATCACGCCGCCAGATATCATAGGCAAAATCTACACTCGCTGACGCTTTAGCCAAAGTATTTCGGACACCATTAATCGAATTGACCACTGGCATCATCCGAAACAAAACAAACAGATACGTGAGTAGAATCGCCGACAAACTTTCCAATTGACTGGAGAAAAACGCACGTCCGATCAGTAGAATGGAAATCACTGTAAATATATTCGTAATTTCGCTTAAGGGCTTAATTAGGGCACTATTACTTTGCGCTAAGAAGTTAAATTTCTCCAGCTTAAGCATCATCTTCTTAATTAAACCAAACTCTTGCTGCTCATTTCCAACTGACTTGACTAATCGAATTCCACCTAAAACTTCCAACACCTTAATCGAGTACATCCTTTGCTGATTAGAGACTTCTTTCCCCAACTTCTTAGAACGTTTGACCACACCTTGGTTAACCACGGCAACCATAACGATCATTAGAGTGGAAATAACGGTCAATTGCCAGGACAGAGAAACGAGGAAAGACAAGAAAAAAAACGAGGTAATTAGGTGGATTGTCAAATCCACATATGAATTAATTGCCGTTGTTGTTTGTGTTGTATCTCCCCCTAAACGTTTTGTAATATCACCTAACTTATTCTTACTATAAAAATCAATATCTGTTTCTAGAAGAGTTGACATAATATCAATCTTCATACTGTTGGTCATTCTTCGCTTGAATGCGGCTGCTACAATAGCACGCAAATAATTCACCCCTTCCTTCAATATAATTGTCAATACAATAGCTGCTAACATTACCCCTAGTCGGTACTGTTCAGGAATACCTTGAAAGGGTGCAAAGATAAATTTCAGTGCAGGAGGCGCACCTTTGAGTTCAACTTCTTGTCCCACAATCTGAAGAACAACTGGAATAATTAGGGCAGTATTCACCCCATTAAAAATGGCTCCAGAGAATCCTAGGATAATGTTGCTGATTAAGGGGATGGGATATTTCTTTAAGTATTTAAATAGAAACTCTCTAGATGACATACTGTACCTCTTCACCTGATCTCAATGTTATATAGTTTTATGTTTACGAAGATTGTCAATAAGCGTTTTTAATTCTTTTGACATAGCTTCAATATTATAGTTTTCCATACATCTTTTGCGGCTTTTTTGACCTTGTTCGTTGGCTAAATCTAAATCCTTGAAAATAGACTCAATCCGATTGGCAATTTGATCGGGAGACTCTGGATCGACTAAATAACCTGTTCCTCCTAAAATTTCTGGTAAATCCCCCACATTAGAGGCTAAAACTGGCTTAGACATAGCCATCGCATCGGTCAATTTTAGCGGGAATTGGGCTAAGGCTGCCGGTGTATTCCGTTGGGGAACGACCACTACATGGGCCGCAGACACCACCTCTGGCATTTTCTCGTAAGGCAATTTGGGAATCTGAATAATCCACCGTCCCCATTTCTCTTGCAAATGGCGATCGTAATTATCATAAGGACTACCCCCAATAATAACGACTCTCAAATCCGGTTGATCGAGTTTATCCAAAGCCAGTAAAACATCTTCAATGCCTTTGTAGGGTCTTGGCGCTCCGGGAAACATTAGTACTCGATAGTCTGAAAGTCCGTATAGCTCTCTGGAAACTTCGGGATTATAATTTTGGGGATTAAACAAGGTTGTATCTTTACCATTGGGAACATAAACTCCACCAAAATGCTCCTGCAAAAATCGGGTATGAACCGTTACTGCATCAGCCAGAGAAACTTGATTTTCCATCCATTTTAGATAGAGGGGATGATCGGGCATTCTCAGCGCTCCCTGTGGCTTCAGAATATCGCGGCCAAACTGTTTTAAACCGGGACGATAGCGCCATTGGTCTCCCCCGTGCCAACTTAATTCCCAATCATCAATATCTAAAATTACGGAGCAACGACGCTGCATTCTTTTGAGTAAGGCTAAACCAAAACTGGTAGGTTTCGGTCTTAAGGCATACAGAATATCTCCTTGAATGGCTTTGAGTAAGGTTTGGGCAGAGCGGAAAAACCCTGGATAGTTGACACCGGGTACACAAACCATGGGATACTTGGACTCAGAGGTATCTGGCGGTTCACCAAAACTAAATCCCAGAATTTCTACTTCATGCCCCAAGTTGGTTAATGCTTGAGCCAACAAAAAGGTGCGGACAGCTCCTCCCCAACGACCGGCACCCGCTTGCGAAAGATCGCTGACGAGTATAGAAATTTTCAAGGCATTAGATGTAGTCTCCATCACAGGCGATCGCCCCAATACATCAGAATCAATACAGTTATCTTTAGTAGCATTTTTTCTATCTCTCAAGAATCCACTAATTTCAACCGTCCAGTTTGTAGAGCATCCAATATCCGGTTAATCTCCTGTTTCATCTCCTGAGTCAGTTTCATATTCGAGATCAGGGCAGAACTAATAATCAAGTATTCTTTCGGTGTCAGTTGACCTCTCTCAAGAATGCCTTTAACCACTTGATGAGCGACCAAGTTCGGTTGGTTAGATGGGGAACGGGACATAAAGGGTTTGTCTAGTTGGCGATCGCGTGATAACGTTTTCGGCTATTGATGGGGGAGAGTCGTCTTGATGGCTTTTCTAGGGGATCAAAACTTTACCTCACATCTTACCCTTACAATAGGAGAGAAGAGGAAAATTCTGAAGTTCATTAAGTATACCCTCAAGATCCTATGCAAGTTTACCGACTTCCTGCTCTTTCCGATAACTATATCTTTGTTTTACACGATCGCCACCTCAACCAAGCTGCTGTCGTCGATCCCGCCCAACCGCAGCCCGTCTTAGAGTGCCTAGCGCAGCTCGGTGCAGACCTAATCGCCATCCTCAACACCCATCATCATAGCGATCATATCGGCGGCAATCAACAGTTAATGGAGAGATTTCCCCAACTTCAAGTTTACGGGGGGGCTGTAGACCGGGGGAGAATTCCGGGACAACACTTTTTTCTTGAAGACGGCGATCGCCTCACCATTTTAGGCCAAGAAGCGCAAATCTTCTTTGTACCCGGTCATACCAAAGCACATATTGCCTACTACTTCCCTCCAGCAGATGTCAGTGAACCCGGAAATTTGTTCTGTGGAGACACCCTATTTGCTGGTGGATGTGGTCGCCTCTTTGAGGGAACCCCAGCCCAGATGGTTAATTCTCTGAGTAAATTAAGAAATCTTCCCGATAATACCCAAATTTGGTGCGCCCACGAATACACCCTCAGCAACCTCAAATTTGCCCTAACAGTAGATGGGGATAACCCCAAACTACAAGAGAGATTTGCCAGCGTCAAGGAAGCGAGACAAAACAACCAACCCACCGTCCCCTCCGTCCTGGGTCTGGAAAAACTCACCAATCCCTTCCTGCGTTGGGATCAGCCCAGTTTGCAAGCTGCTGCAAACAGCACCGATCCCGTGCAAACGTTTAGTCGTATTCGCGGTAAAAAAGACCTGTTTTAGAGCTTTGAAGAATCAAGGGTCAGTACAGGAATTGCGATCGCCCTCAAAGTCCGATATAATAAAAGACTTTGATCCAACGTAACTCACTAGAGAAAAGCCAACTCATCATGAGCAAAAGAGTACAAATCGTATTAAACAAAGATGTAAGCAAACTCGGCAAATCCGGGGATGTAGTAGACGTTGCCCGTGGTTATGCCCGTAACTATCTCATTCCCCACGGTATAGCCCTGCGTGCCACCCCAGGTATCCTCAAACAAGTTGAAATTCGTAAAGAAAAAGAACGTCAACGGTTACTCGAAGAAAAACGTCAGGCTGAAGCCCGCAAAACTGCTCTGGAAACCATCGGTCGCTTCACCATTCGCAAACAAGTCGGCGAAGGAGAAGCTATTTTTGGAACCGTTACTGACCGAGAAGTCGCTGAAGTTATCCTGGAAACGACTGCCCAAGAAGTAGACCGTCGTGGCATTACCCTACCGGAAATCAGCAGACTCGGATTCTATAATGCTGAAATTAAACTGCATCCTGAAGTAACCGCAACAGTTGAAATCCAAGTTGCCGCCCTTTAGGGATGGGGAGATAGGGGGATAGGGAAACCTTAAAGTAGAATTATTCTATTCTCCACATCCCCATGTCTCTCTATTCCCTATTCCCCATTCCCTATTCCCATGGTCAGCGAGTCCAGCCTTCCAGCTCTTCCCGACACCCTTCCTCCCCAAAATATTGAGGCGGAAGAATCCATCCTCGGCGGTATTTTACTCGACCCAGAAGCCATTAATCGGGTGATGGATATTCTCCACCCCGAAGCCTTTTCCATTTCCGCACACCAAAAAATCTACCAAGCGACTCTCACTCTCCACAACAGTGGGAAACCCACGGATTTTATGACCGTGAACAGTTGGCTCTCCGATCAGAACCTATTAGACAAAGTAGGAGGTCAGAGCAAACTGGTACAACTGCTCGACCGTACAGTGAGCGCAGTGAACATTGACGAGTATGCCAAACTCGTCATGGATAAATATCTACGTCGTCAACTGATTACAGCAGGTCACGAAATTGTACAGTTGGGTTATGATACGGCAACTGATATTAAACAAATTCTCGACCAAGCCGAACAAAAAATCTTTAATCTCACCCAAGATCGCGCACAAAAAGGTCTCGTTTCTTTAGCGGAAACCTTAACTCATACCTACGAAGAAATCCAATCCCAAAGTACAGGAGAAATTTTACGCACAATCCACTGCCAGTTTTACGATCTTGATGCCATGACTGGGGGATTTCAGCCTTCAGATTTGATTATTATTGCTGGACGGCCCGCAATGGGAAAAACAGCCTTCGCGATGGGGATTGCCCATAACATTGCCAAATCGACTCACCTAGCAGTTGCGGTTTTTAGTTTGGAAATGTCGAAAGAGCAATTGGCGCTGCGTCTGCTTTCTAGTGAGTCTAAAATTGAAAGTAATCGTCTCAGATCAGGGCGGATTAGTCAAACGGAATGGGAGCCTTTAATTGAAGCGCAAACGAATTTGTCGGAACTGCCGATTTATATTGATGATACGGCAAATACTACGGTGACGCAGATGCGATCTGAGCTTCGCAGGCTACAAGCGGAACAAGGACAACTGGGATTAGTGCTGCTCGACTACGTGCAGCTTATGGAGGGAAATAGCGATAACCGGGTGCAAGAACTCTCTAAAATCACTCGGCAACTCAAGATACTCGCACGGGAGTTAAATGTGCCTGTGGTTGCGTTATCTCAGCTCAGTCGTTCAGTTGAATCGCGCACCAATAAGCGCCCGATGATGTCCGACTTGAGAGAAAGCGGATCGCTTGAACAAGACGCAGATCTAGTGATTATGTTATACCGGGATGAATATTATAATCCCGATACTACCGATCGCATGATCGCCGAAGTGATCATCACCAAACACCGCAACGGCCCCACAGGAATCGTTAAACTCCGTTTCGACCCTGATTTTACCCGTTTCGACAACCTTTTCGACAACCTGGCTAAACCCCAAAATTAATTTAATCAAGTCTGCGATAAACTAAAGAGAAACTCCTCGTCAACTTATGCTACTGAAATATCATCTCAGAAATAGTTTACCCTCGGCGCAGGATTTACCCGACTCGGATGAGACTCCTGTGGATAACGAACTGCAAGATTTAATTCCCACTCTCCTCAAAGCGATGCTGGCACTCATTTGGTCAGAGCGCATGGATTGGTTTTTTGGCGTGGATATGGGAGTTTACACCGATCCGAACCAACCTGCTATTGTCCCCGATGGTTTTTTAAGTATCGGTGTCCCTCGGATCATTGATGAAGGTTTACGGTTATCTTATGTTCTTTGGGAGGAGAGAGAAATTCCGACTTTCGTGTTAGAAGTGGTCTCCACAACACCAAGAGGAGAATATAGCGAGAAAAAACAAAAATATGCCCAATTGGGAGTTCTCTACTATGCAATCTATAATCCCCTACGAAAAAAGAAACAGAAGCTAGAAGTTTATCAACTCCAGGGGGGGGAATATGAATTATTATCTGGAGAACCGGTCTGGTTATCCCAACTCAATTTAGGCATCGGTACAGATCGAGGAACTTATCAAGGAATTACCAGAGAATGGCTCTATTGGTATGATGAAAACAGAAAGCGCTATCTAACTCCAGAGGAAAGAGCAGAGACGGCTGAACTAGAGCGAGATCGCCAGTATCAAGAAAAGGAACAGCAACAGGAAAGAGCAAATATAGCTGAACTAGAACGCGATCGCCAACAGGAAAGAGCCGATCGCGCTGAAGCAGTTGTTGAAGAGCAAGAGCAGACGATTCAACAGTTAAGAGAACGTCTTCAGCAACTGGGTATCGATCCAGATAGTCTGAGTAAATGACAACTTTAAGGACGAAACAAGTGGGAATGATCGGGATGATAAAGCTGCGATCGCCCTCCGATTCCCTTCAGCGCTGGACTAATCACATACAACGTCGTCCGTATTAACTCCTGTTCCTGGGTTTCACGTGCCATCTTTTCCAACGGAACCACCACAATCTTCTCATCCGGCCATCCCAACCGATAACAAATGGCAACTGGAGTATCTGCTGGATAATGCTTTAACAACCGTTCTTGGGAACGCTCTACATGACGTGCCGCTAAATATAAACATAAACTCGCTTGATGGGCCGCTAAAGATTCTAACTCTTCCCCTGAAGGCATTTGAGACGCTCGGCCGCTCACCCGCGTTAGAATAATCGTCTGCACCAACTCCGGAACCGTTAACTCTACCCCCAAGCGTGCGGCTGCCAACTGAAAGGCACTAATTCCCGGTACAATTTCAAACGGGATTTCTGCTTCTGATAACCCTTGGATTTGCTCGCCAATGGCACTATACAAACTCGGATCGCCCGAATGCAACCGCACCACCACCTGACCTTGACGTACCCGCTCAATCATCATCGGTAAAATTGACTCTAGGGTTTGATGACCCGTCGGGATTAACTCGGCATCCTCACGGGTATCGAGCAGCATCTGCTTCGGAACCAAAGAGTTGGCATACAGGATCGCATCGGCCTGGGCCAAAATCCGTTGAGCGCGAACCGTCAGCAATTCCGGGTCACCAGGGCCAGCTCCAACAATATAAACGGCTGGATTTAGGGGTCTGTCAGTCATTGAAAAGCTCCAAAAAGGTTCCAGTTTGGCAGAATTCTCAGCCCTATCAGGCACGCTACGCCAAGGATAGGACTGAAAAGGCTGGCCAAGGGTTTGTTAAAATTTCGTAACTCTGGCTACAATTTTGCCCTAAATCAGTTATCTTAAAAGAAAGAAACCCAATCTACCTTATCAAAAGTCAAAAAACTGTTTATCATGAACAAAAAACGCCAACAACTCCAACAAGCCGCTCAAGCGCATAAAGAAAACCTACGCAAAAACCTACAACACAGATTAGAAGTCGCTCGTACTAAAGGCGATGTTTCTCTAGTCCATCAGCTAGAAGCGGAAGCAGACTATCTAGGATAAGGCTTGATTCTCACGAATTACCGAATTCGTCACAAAAACTTAATCTGCACTTACGCACAACACTTGCATTGTATAAGGGCGTTTCCTGTCTGAATAGTGACATGAAGCGCCCTTTTATCGCGCAGTGCGATCGCCAGATTCCGATCGACTTCACTCTAATATGGCCATCTTAGAGCTTACAATCGGTTGCTGAAGTCATCTAGGGTTAGCTGCAAATACCACTCTGGAGAAGCCTGATACTCTTCTAATTTCCGTTTTGCTGCCCCTTGGGGATCTTCGGCGCGTAAAATCATAAAGCCAACGGTTTTTAAGTTCGGTAAAGGTAGGGGCGGTGAAGCGGTCTCCTTTTCTTCCTCTACTTCCTCTACTTCCTCTGTCTCCTTTGCTTCTTCTTCGATTTCGGGTTTAACCTGGTTTTGCTGGAGTGTCACACAAGCTTGTTGATAGAGGGGCAGAATTTGATCATAGTTATAGAGCAATTCTTCTAGGGCAACGAGGGCTTTTGAGTCTCCATTATCCCAATCTTTAATCACTTGATGAATACCAAACTTGAGGCTTAAGGGCAATTCTTCTGCACACTCGGTAATGGCAAATAAGAAGGCTTTTAAGATAATGGTATCAGAGTTTTTCATGGCGATTCGATGTTTCGGGAAGCTATGACAGGGAATCGGCGATCGGGTTCAGGAGCGTCACCCCATCCCCCAATACCGCCATTTACCCCATTATTTAAGATGAAGAACGATTTTCTCGCTCTTCTTTGAGTCGCCTGCGGCGATCGTTCCAGTCTACTAAGGTAAGATAAACGACTCCGCCTGTTACCAAGATCAACAGGGCAAAAGCTGCCCAAACGAGACTGGCGAAAAGTGGAGATTCCATGAGCTTTCCCTCAGATATTACTTAGAAACCGTTTCTTGCCCAAACGACCATAGAGATAGAGAAGGTGAAAATCACCAGCAAGGAAACCCAGCCTAAAGAGAGAATGTCCATAGTTAATCTTAAAACAACCGTATTACTCCATTGTTTATCATACAAGGGAATGGGGAGTGGGGAGTGGGGAATAGGGGAATGGGGAATGGGGAATGGGGAATGGGGAATGGGGAATGGGGAATAGGCAAGAGGCAAGAGGCAAGAGGCAATTAATGTCCCCGTGTCCCCTCGTCCTCCCTATCCTCCCCATCCCCAAGTTTAATGCAGTGGCACTTCTAGGCGCTCTCCGGGGGTGGGGGAGAGGGCTTGGGTGCTTAAGCCTTGAGCCGATAGTTTTTGCTGAAAGTCTTCTACGGTTCCTTCGGCTCGGAGTAGGGAAATTAACAAGCCTTCAAACTTGACATCCCCTCCTGCTGCTGTGGGCAACATGACTTGAGGTTTGACCCATTGAGCCACTTTGAGGGCGCTTTCTGTACCTTTAATGATTGGCCCGACTATCGGTAAACCTAAATCGATCATGGGCGTAATAATTACATCAATCTGTCCCTTTTCCTGTAGAGTAGGGGAATGGTAACCGTGGGGTTCATAATAAACGGTTTTGCCGCTAGAGAGTTCTTTGAAGATATAACCATTCTCTACGAGGGTGGGGCCAATGGGAGAACCAGGAACGGCCTGAATCTCGACCTGCTCATTGAAGCGATAGGTTTGGCCATGTTCTAGGGAATGGATGTTAGTATAGCCGAACTCTTTAACGACTTTTGCGGCATTAGGGGAGCCAACAACAGGTAAATTTTTATTCAATTGTTTCAGGGTCTGGGGATGGGCATGATCTTCTAATCCCTGGGAGAGAACGACTAAATCAATGGCTTCTGGAATGGCACGGTCTTGGGGACGATATCCTTTGAAGAGCCAGGGTAGGTTACCAAATACTAGGGGGCCAACTAACCAGGGGTCAATGAGGATGTTTTGTCCTCCGAGTTCGAGTAACCAAGAGTTGCTATCAAGATAGGTGAGATACATAAGGATGATGGCGTTTTGATCGGTGCTTTTATTGTAGGCATAGATTTTGAAGTGGGAGAAGGAGCTGGGGGATGAGGGAATTGCTCTATAAGTTAAAATTGCGATAACAGCGGAAAGTGCTGTAAGTCGCGATCGCCAAACCACGAGAGGAAGTGAGTTATGTCCATCTTATCCGATTGGCAGCAACTGGCCATTCACTCCCATTATCAAACCGCAAACGCTATTTTAGATCGCTTGCACGCAGGTAGTGCCAGCGAAGCGAGTCAAGGGTTAGAAGCACTGATTGAAGCCATGGGAAGAAGTGAAAAACGAGCGATCCAAAGTCAATTAATTCGACTCATGAGCCACATTATTAAGTGGAACGAGCAGCCAGAGATGCGATCGGTGAGTTGGAGCATTACGATTCAATCCGCACGAGATGAAATTGAGGATATTCAGGAAGAAGTCCCTAGCTTAAATCAAGATTTTATTGACTCGATTTGGGAGAAATGTTTCCAAAGAGCAGTCCGATATGCAGAAACAGAAATGGGGGTTCAATGTGAAGGAGTTTCTCTGTCTTGGGAAGAGGTCTTTCAGACAGAATATCGCTTTGTTAAACCCACTTAACTTGATTGGTATCAGCTTGAATAGAGGGAATGGTTATGAGCGATCGCAATTTAGAACTGAATCAAGAGATTATTTTTGATGCTGAACATGAAACTCCATTGCCAGTGCAAGGGGTGGAGATCAGGGTGAACTCTGACGAGGGGTTACCGGAAGTGCGGTTAAAGGTGTCAGTGGATGGGCCCAGTTATGAAGAAATTGAGGGCAAAAATCGGTTTAATTTAGAGAAACGATGGCGCGGGGAGATGACTGGGGAATTTTTGAGCGATCGCCCCCTATATTTAGAACTGATGTTACAACCCGATCGAATTCCCGATCCCATCCCAGAGGATTTACGGACAATTTTAAGCCCAGAATACCTGCAATCTGAGTTGTGGTTAGCTCTCTCCATTTATCAAGAGGTTAATGGGGAACGGGTGGGTTATGATACCTTTTGGAAACGAGCCAATTTAACTGAATTGACCCAAGCTTTTCAGATGGGAGCGCAAGCTCTGGAAACCCTATTTAATGTGGTTCAGGAGGGTTTAGAAGGGGCATTATCGGAGGCTGAAGAGGGAAGATTTTCCCAATTCATGCGCCAGTTTGAGGAGTGGACAGAGGAGGAAAATGAACGTTCTTTAGAGTCCGTGGTGCGGGAGTTTTTCCATGAAGATGACTGGGAATTTATACAGTTAAAACCCGAACTTTTACAGTTAGCTTTTCAGGGAGACAACGGTCGTTGGCGCTGTTATGCTCGGATTCATGAAGCGGACAAGCAATTTATTTTTTATTCTATCTGTCCTCTTGCAGTTGAAGAGGAGTATCGGGGGTTAATGGCTGAATTCTTAACAAAAGCTAACTATGGCATGATTTTGGGCAATTTTGAGTTAGACTTTACGGACGGTGAAATCCGATATAAGACGAGCATTGATGTAGAGAACGATCGCCTCAGTCTGGCTTTGGTGCGATCGTTAGTGTATGCCAATGTGACGATTGTAGATCGGTATTTACCTGGGATTGTGGCGGTATTGGAGGGGAGTCCAGTATCGGATGCAATCGAAAGGGTTGAATAGCAGGACTTCTTGATATCAGATGGGACAAGGAAGAAATAATCGGCCTTTTGGCCGACGAACTCTAGAGCAGATTGAGCGGGAGGGACGGGGACGGGCCCAAAGTCGGTTGAGCTTCTTGAGAAGTGGCTTATTTTACCGCTTGTATCGTTTCTTTCCCTTCTGGATGATTCGACTGATTCCGTTTATCCAACAGGATATGCTGGATCTGTTGCGTCGAGAGCGAGAGGAAGAGGAGGAAGCAGAAGCAGAGGCTGCACCGGTAGAAACCGTTGCGCCTCCGGTGGTGGGGTCGCGTAGAGACTGGATTTATACGGAATACCGATGTATTTGGGGAGACCCATTGGAGTGCGATCAGCCCCGTCAGAGTATTGAAGCGGATGAGGAGACCAAAGTTTGTCTGAGATGCGGATTTCCGGCGATTTTACGCCCGAAAGCAGAGATCATCGGCCATCGGGGACGGTATCGGGTAACGGAATTTCTCGGGACTCGGGGGATGGGACGGTTGTATAAAGGGGCGCAGGTGGTGAACAATGCGCCTGTGGTGATTAAAGAGTATTTGTTACCCAAGCGCTATTTTAATATTCAGGAAGCGCAGAATTACAAGGATAATTTTGAGAATGTGGCTGGGGCAGTTTTGGCGGATGGTCGGGCCCAGGATTTTCGGGTGTTGAGTTTTGGGGATGCGATCGGCGATCGCCACGAGGAACGCTGTTATGTGGTCACTGAGGGTTTGGCTAGCCTTTATCCCACATTAAGGGTTTATGTGCAACAAAAGGGGGCAATGGATCAGTTTGAATTGTTGCATTTTTTGAATCAGGTTTTGCAAAGTTTAGAGTCCTTGCATGGGCAAAAGTATCGCCTACCGTCAAGCAAAATTCAAGGGGGGTTACCCCATGGGAATTTGAGTTTGGATACTCTGCTGATTTTGCCCCAAGAGCAACAGTTTTTTGAGTTTCCCCAATTTCTAATTTATTTGTCTGATTTGTGGTTGTGGGAATATCGTTTTTTCCCACCCACGATGACAGTAAAACGACCCGCATTAAGCCAAGATTTGCGGGATTTAGGCCACATCAGCTTTACTTTACTGACCGGCACGTGGTCGCTTGAAGAAGAAAACAGTTTAAATCCGAAGTTGCCCCAAAATTGGCCGGATGTCGATCCCAAAATTCAACAGTTTATTTGGCGCTTATTGGAGGTTGATACGCCATTTCCTAGTGCAGAAGTGGCTCGCCAGTCTTTGCCTCAGTTGTCTCGATCGCTACAGTTCATCGAGTCAGCAGAAATACAAGAAGAAGAAGATATTAAGCGCAAGCGTCGCTGGTGGTGGTTGCTGTGGCTCTTGCTATTGTTGGGTTTGGGGAGTGGTGTAGGGTGGTGGTTACTGCGCCGATCCAATGGTATGGCAACTGCCCAAAATCCGAGGGTTTGCTGTGTTCAAGATGTAGCTGCTGTCCCCCAGGGACGGTTTCAGTATACAGCCGTGGGGAATGGGATTTGGAATTATGTACTCAAACAACCGAATTTGGTAGCGTTGGGACGGCGTTTGGAAACGGAGTTAGGGCAGCGTATTCCTAAGCTGGATTTGGTGTATGAACCCGTGCAGTCTTTGGAAGAGGCTATTTCTACTGTGCGTGGCGATCGGGCTGATTTTGCCATTGCCTCAGCCATCAATGAACCGGATTTAGAAGCCAAACGAATTGCCTATGATGGATTAGTAATTTTTGTCCCGTTTAGTTACGAATTTCGCCGTAATTCTTTGCCTCGAACCTTGAATGGACAGTTGAGTTTGGATCGGGTCCGTCAGTTGTATACCGGGGAAGTAACGAATTGGCAAGAGTTGGGAGGTCCTGATTTACCGGTGAAGTTATATGTGCCCGAAAATCCCGAACTCATCCGTATTTTTGAGGAGCAAGTTTTGCAAGATCCGGGGGCGATCGCCGCCTTTCGTCAAGGGTTACCAAAACCGACAAACCCCGATGCTTTAGTCACTACGCCATCAGAATCTACGATTTCTGTCCTACCGATTTTCGAGCTATTGCGAACGATATTAGCCGACTTTGAGGAACGGGAAATCGGTGGCATTGGCTTTGGGGCGATCGCCCAAGTTTTTGGCCAATGTTCCGTTTATCCCCTAGCCATTTCTACTGAGAATAAAACCGCCGTTCAACCCCTCATTCAAAATAACACTCAACCCCTGAATCCAGGAACCGACCTCTGCAATGATAAAGGCAGTTATTTCCCCCATGTAGAATTGTTTCAAACCGGTGAATATCCCTTGGCATATCCCCTCACCGTCGTTTATGCTCGTGATAACAGCCGTCCTCCTATCGGGCAAAAATTTGCGGAACTTCTGCAAACCGAAGAAATGCAAAACCTATTAGCAAAAACCGGCCTCATTCCCCTAAACCTCAGACCATGACTAATGAATATAATCCCCATAGCTCCTGGGAACCCATCGGCGATCCACATAAAGCGGCTGGGTTTGCCATTCCTGCACCCTTCCAAACCCACCGCCGACCCACCGATCAAACGAATTTTGATACCTTACAAAAAGCCGCCCAAAAAATTCAAGACGATCCTTTGAAAGTCCAACAGTTAGCCGATCGAGTTTATGCATTATTACTCGAAGATTTACGTGAACAAAAACAACGTCAAGGATTGTATAAAGGACGCTTGTCATGAAGAAACCGAATCGCTATACCCAACATCGAGGCAACTACATTCTCACCAATCGGTTTTACGTTGAGATTGGTAATGAAATCAAAGCTTCTTTCAGTGAATGTTCGGGCTTCGGAGTCAATATGAAAAAAGAAACCTTACTTGAAGGGGGACTCAACGATCGCCAGCACATTTTGGTCGGCCATGCAGAATTCGACGATGTGACCTTAAAACGGGGAATGACCAACGATTTAACCTTCTGGAATTGGCTCTCACAAACCCTCAGTAGCTTTCCCAAAACGCGATATAACCTCAATATCCTCATGTTCAACCAAGCGGGTGAAACCCAGTTAGCGTGGTCGTTACTGGACGCAATACCCGTGAGTTGGAAAGCTCCTGCTTTGCAAGCAGACAGTTCTTCAGTGGCGATCGAAGAATTAACCCTAGCCTACGAGGGCATTGAGCTAATTTTATCTGGCCGCTAAACCAACCCGAAAAATTGAGATTACAACTTCATACCACCAGACTGAGCTGAAACAATAGACAAACAGCTCTATTCAGACTTATGTAACTTCTAGTCAACCTCAAGGACTAAAGTATTGACTATGACAGAAAACGGAACACCAAACAACTTACCAGAAACACCATTAGGCTTAAACTCTTCCTTACTCACCCATCATCCTCTAGGACAAAAATTTATTGCTCCCAAGTTCATCCAACCCTTGGGAGCAATAAATATTAGTTTTGTGAACAACTCTATAATTCAAGGCATATTAATAGACGATATATTCCAGAAACAAAAATCACAAATATCCCCATTAATACAACATAAAACTTTAACTCCACCTTCACTTCAAACCTCATTTTCTTCTGAAAAAAAAGTAGACAATACTAAAACATCTGAACTTAATAAAGATATTTCACCTAAAAACTCCAGCCTTCAAAAAGCTTCATTTCCTAATTACGACACTTCATATCAACCCCAAGCAAAAAAAACATTAAACACCAATCAATCCCCCCCTGATATTTCACGAAGATCTCATAAAAAAACTGAAATATTTCGTTCTATTATTACCTCATCAAATCCTCAAGGCACAACAAACAACCAGTTAAATCCTAGTTTTGAGACTAATAATCAATCTCCCTCGTCTACCATTGAACAAAAAAACAAAACACAAAATACTTCGAGTAAGCCCCCTCTTGAATACATTAATATTCAAAAAAAATATTCTTTGAATACAAATAAACAAGCAAATGATCCCCTTCAACTTTTTCGTAGAAAATCTCAAAAGAAAGAAACCATACAAGCAAAAGCCAATCAAAATGTTCAACCAAAAATTCCAGAGCAATGGTCTAGCATAGAAGAATTAATAGGAGAAAATACACAATCCACATCCTCCGAGCCAGTACAAAAAACAGAAGAAACACCGGATTCTCCTGCTACACTCACCTCAAATCACCCAACTCCCTCGCCTCAAAGAACAGACGAAACATCTGGCTCTTCTGGCACACTTGCCTCAGAAAACTCAACTCCCTCGCTTCAAAGAACAGAAGCCATCACTGATTCTCCTGCTGCACTCACC
>NZ_JAGHZN010000006.1:0-109710 GCF_017746735.1 Roseofilum sp. Guam
CCAGGAGCGGAATGAAGGGAAACTTTCACGTTCCGTTCTGAAGTCGAGTTAAAAGGGTGACCTTTTAGCTTAGATAACAATACATGATAGAGACCATTATTCCTTCAGAGAGAAGGAATGAAGTGTATGATTTCTGGCGCACCGATAAAGTATTGAAAGAGCGGTGTACGTTTGTGGCAGGACTCTATCAGCAGTATGTTGACGATCCTACTCCAGAAAATTACTTCATTTCTTTGGTAGCAGATTATGTTTTGGAGGGGCTTTATTTTTACAATGGTTTTTGCTTTTTCTATAATCTAGCTTCGCGGATGTTGATGCCAGGAAGTGCGGATATTTTCAAATTGATTAATCGAGATGAATTATCCCATGTCCGTCTTTATCAAAAAATTATTCCGGAAGCGATGACGGTGTTTCCCCATTCGCTCGATCAAGTTTATGAAATGTTCGATCAAGCCGTGCGCCATGAATGTCAGTGGACCAACCATATTATTGGCAACCAAATCCTGGGAGTTACGGATGCGAGTACGGAGCAGTATACGAAATACTTGGCGAATATTCGCTTAGGAGCGATCGGTCTTCCGCCTTTGTACGCAGATGATAAGTACAAGAAGAGTCCCTATGCTCATCTAGAGCGCTTTTCGGATACGAAGAAAGAAGGTCATACGAAGGCGAATTTCTTTGAAGCAGGAGTCACCAGTTATGTGATGTCCTCTGGGGTAACCGGATGGGATGAAATCTAGGAATTGCAAGCTGTAGCTCTCTTTGAGTCAGTGTTCTGTTGTTGTTAATATCATGGGGGTTTAGCGTCCCCAGTTGTACGTTCGGCGATCGCCATACTATGGTGATCGCCGTCGCCAGCACAGCTCAATTCCCATCACAGTTTGGCTCGTAAAAGATCATCATTGGCTATGAGGGGTATCACCCACTATTCAAAAGAATTGGGAGAGGATAGGAACATAACGAATTAGGAAAAATAAGCATGTTAACTAGCACAGAAGGAGTATCCGACTATATCTCAGATCTGTTTGGCTCAGTCGGTTCTATCAATGCCATCTCTTTTGAAGAGTGGTTTTTCCTGCAAACAACCTTCCAAATACTCAGTTCTAACTGCGAAGAACACAAAGCAGTACATCGTATCTTAAGAGCGGTACGGCGAGGACAAATCAAAATTATCAGAGAATCCGTAGCCAGCTAGAGCAATGTCTAGGTCGATCGCCATCATACTCCGCATCACTTGACAATCGCCTCAGTCTAAACTGTCCCTGTTCCGCGATCGCTTCCCTACTGGCGATCGCTATGGTACAACTATCATACTTACATCTGATTATTGATATCGGGCCAAAATGCAGGTTAAATCGGAGCATCTAGAGATCATTCGCGCTCATGCACAGGAGTGTTATCCGCAAGAATGCTGTGGGGTGTTGTTGGGTACAATTGAGGAAGATGAGAGGGTTTTGGTGGAGGTGGTGCGGACGGAGAATGGTTGGAATGAAGAGATGGCAGAGCGACTAGAAGAGATGGGGATGAGGGGAAAGACGAAACGGGAACGGTATACGATCGCCCCCCAAACCCTGCTAACCTTACAAAAAGATGCCCGTTCTCGCCATCTCCAGATTGTGGGATTCTATCATTCCCATCCCGATCATCCCGCTGTGCCTTCGGAGTGCGATCGCCTCTTAGCTTGGCAAGATTACCACTATATCATCGTCTCCGTCATCGAAGGACGCGCCACAGTGATTAACGACTGGGTTTTAGATGGAAATCGCCAATTCCAACCCTCGCCACTCGAAAATATTCTTAACACAGATACCCACGGGTGAAAGAGAGCGTTACAATAAGAGACTCCATATGGGAAATTCTTGCAACTTGTCCCCTAAACTTCTATGCTCAATCCTAATCTGGACGATATTCAACTCATCCCAGAAGAGTACGAACGCTACTCTCGCCATCTGATTTTGCCAGAAATTGGACTGGAAGGGCAAAAACGCCTCAAAGCGGCCAGTGTTCTGTGTATCGGTACAGGGGGTCTCGGCTCACCCCTACTGCTCTACCTAGCAGCAGCCGGTGTCGGACGCATTGGTATCGTTGACTTTGATATCGTCGATCGCTCTAACCTTCAACGTCAAGTCATTCACGGCATATCCTGGGTCGGGAAACCCAAAATTGAATCGGCTAAAAATCGGATTCACGAGATTAACCCCTATTGCCAAGTCGATCTGTACGAAACGCGCCTAAGTTCAGAAAACGCTCTAGAGATCGTTGAACCCTATGACATCGTAGTGGATGGAACAGATAACTTCCCCACCCGCTATTTGGTGAATGATGCCTGTGTTTTACTCAATAAACCCAATGTTTATGGGTCAATTTACCGGTTTGAAGGACAAGCCACTGTCTTCAACTATGAAGGGGGGCCCAACTATCGCGACCTCTATCCCGAACCCCCACCGCCGGGAATGGTTCCTTCTTGTGCAGAAGGAGGTGTGTTAGGGATTTTACCCGGAATGATTGGAGTCATTCAAGCGACAGAAACTGTCAAAATTATCCTCGGTTCCCCAACAACGTTAAGCGGTCGTTTGCTCTTATATAATTCCCTAGATATGAAATTCCGGGAGTTAAAATTAAGACCCAATCCAGAGCGCCCGGTCATCGACAAATTGATTGATTACGAGCAGTTTTGTGGCATTCCTCAAGCCAGAGAACAGGAAGCTCAACAGCAATCGGCAATTCCGGAAATGACAGTTACGGAATTGAAAGCCCTGCTCGATAGTAGTGCCGACGATATACTGTTAATTGATGTCCGTAATCCCCATGAATACGATATTGCCCAAATTCCTGGTGCAGTGTTGATTCCTTTAGCAGACATTGAAGACGGAACAGGGGTCGATAAAGTGAAGGAATTGCTCAATGGTCATAAGCTAATTGCCCATTGTAAGATGGGAGGGCGATCGGCTACAGCTTTGGGTATTCTCAAAGAAGCAGGCATTGAAGGTATTAATGTGAAGGGCGGAATTTTAGCCTGGAGTGATGAAGTCGATCCTTCTGTGCCGAAATATTAGTCTTTAGCGAGTAGAGAGTCCACTCCTTTATATCTGCAATCTTAATAGAACAAGGGGCCCCTAGCCCCTTGTCTCCCCTGCCTACCAAAGAGAGATGAATGTCATATCAACGCAAAAATTAAGACAGAGGCCCAATATCGGCTAAATCCAAAATTTGGGGAATTAAGTCCTCGCGCTTCACCGCCATCAGATGGACACCATGACAAATATTGCGAGCCAGTTTAATTTGTTCAGCGGCAATTTTCATGCCTTCTAAGAGTGGTTTTTCTGCATTGGCGAGGCGCTCGATCAAGGAATCGGGAATATGAACACCGGGCACACAGCGCTTAACAAATTTGGCATTTTTAGCGGATTTGAGTAAGAAAATTCCGGCTAAAATAGGTTTATCCGATCCGGCGGCAACTTGGGTCATGAATTTATCCAAACGCTCAAAATCAGTGACCATTTGACTTTGGAAAAACTGAGCGCCAGCATCTAACTTTCTTTTAAACCGTCGTTGCAATCCTGACCAACTGTCAAGTTGGGGGTCTACCGCAGCTCCCGCTAAGAGGTTGAGGGGGCCATCGGGGAGTTTCTTTTGATGAGCGTCAAACCCTTGGTTGAGGAGGTCAATGACTTTCAACAGACGTACTGATTCGAGTTCAAATACGGGGCGACCATCGCCATAATCTCCAGCTTTTGGTGGGTCTCCAGTGAGGGCGAGAATATTGTGAATGCCTAAAGCATTGGCCCCCATGAGATCGGCTTGAATGCCCATACGGTTTCGATCGCGGCAAGCGACTTGGCAAATGGGTTCAATCCCTTGTTGCAATAAAAGCACGCTGGCAGCCAAGGGACACATGCGTAAAACCGCACGACTACCATCAGTAATATTGACTGCATGAACCCGGCCTTTCAGGTGTTTAGACATTTCTATCATATGGCTGGTGTCGCCTCCTTTGGGGGGCATAACTTCAGCCGTCACTAGGAATTCTCCTGAATGTAAGGCTTGACGAAAAGAATTAACCATAATAAAAAAAGTAATGTTATTTACAAGGGACTGGAATAGCCGAGGGCTTTTTTGACTTCAGCTAAGGTAGGAGAAGCGATCGCCTCTGCCTTTTGCCGACCTTCGCGCAAAACTGATTCTAGATACGGACGATCGCCCATAATTTCCTGATATTTGTCTTGAATGGGTTTGAGCGCTTCTACCACGGTTTCCGTCAGCAAGGGCTTAAATTGTCCCCATCCCATCTCTTGACATTCTGCTGCTACTGCTTCCTTCGTTTGTCCAGAGAGTAGCATATAAAGGCTCAATAGGTTATGACATTCTGGCCGGTCTAAATTATCAAATTCTAAGCCCCGAACGGGATCGGTTTTACAGCGCTTAATTTTGCGAGCGATCGCCTCTGGGGGATCGAGTACACTAATTCGACTTTGTTCGCTCGGATCGGATTTTGACATCTTTTTCGTGCCATCCGTCAAACTCATCACCCGTGCGCCTTCCTTTCTAATCAAAGGATTGGGTAACTTCAGTACCGTTTCTCCTTTGCCATAAAAATGATTAAAGCGAGCTGCAATATCGCGAGTGAGTTCTAGATGTTGTTTTTGATCTTCTCCCACGGGCACGCGATCGGCTTGATAGAGCAAAATATCCGCTGCCATTAACACAGGATAATCTAACAATCCTGTGCCTACATTTTCGCCCTGTTTAATCGCTTTTTCTTTAAACTGAATCATATCTTCTAACCAGTTTAGAGGAGTAATACAGTTAAGCAACCAGGTTAATTCACTATGGGCAGGGACATGGGATTGAATAAAAATGGTGCTATGCTCTAAATCGATACCACAGGCTAGATAGAGCGCTGCAATGGTATAAGTATCGGCGGCTAGGGTTTCTGGGGTATGAGGAACCGTGATTGCATGGAGATCGACCACACAAAAATAGTTTTCATATTCGCTTTGTCCCTCAACCCAGTTCCGGATCGCACCTAAATAGTTACCGAGATGAAGGTTACCGGTGGGTTGAACACCAGAAAGAATGCGCTGTTTACTCATACTTTTGGGAAGGGACGGCAGGAGTCAAGGTTGGACAGGTCAGCTCAGGAATATAGCCAAAAACCGGGGTTAGGCGCTAACCTGCCCAGAGGATGACAAAAGAGGTGGTTTTTGGGTATTAATTTTTATTACAATACACTAATCTGGAACAAATTGTTAAATTTTGAGGGTGAATTCAATCATGGACTCAAGATCCGACTCAAGAGCATGGGAGGGCGATCGCCAGTACCTGCAAGAATGCATTGAGCTAGCCCATAAGTTGGAAACCCACGAGAGGGCTAAAGCAGAATTTAGACAATGGTGCGATCGCCTGGCGCAAGACAATCCCCAAGCGGCTGCTCTGCTCACCCTCCTCTGGGACGAAGCGATCCGAGCGAACCGTTCTGCCCTCTTTTGGGAAGAACTCAGCAATGTAGAAAAGCAACTGTGCGATCGCATGACCGAAGAAACAATTCAGTTACAGCAAAACTATCTTCGTTTAGTGCAAGAGCAGTAGGGTTGGTCATTACAGCGCAAAGCGCTGTATGTCATTGCAAAGCTTGCGCCAGCGGAATCAAGCAATCTCTTCCCTATTGCCTAGCGCAAAGCACTATACTTACTGAACTCAATCATTGCCATGCCCATTGTTACTGATAACTTAAGTGGTGGATATCACCAAAAAACAATTGTTAAACAGATTAACCTGAGTTTAGAGACTGGAGAATGGTTGAGTTTAGTGGGGGCGAATGGCTCCGGTAAATCGACGTTTCTCAAACTATTGAGTCGTTTGCTCTCCCCCCAAGGAGGCGTTGTATTATTAGAGGGTCGCTCCATTCATGAGTTGTCCCCCAATCAGGTAGCGCGTCAGTTGGCTATTTTACCCCAACAATCCTCACCTCCCATGGGGCTAACCGTTTATCAGTTGGTCAGTTTAGGGCGTAATCCTTATTTGGAATGGTGGCAATGGGATTTAGAATCAGGCGATCGCCAAGCGGTTGAAGAGGCTTTAGCAGAAACTGAGCTACAAGCATACCGCGATCGACCGGTTAGTGAACTCTCTGGAGGAGAGCGCCAACGGGCATTTCTGGCCTTAGCCTTAGCCCAAAATCCCCGGGTACTGCTGTTAGATGAACCCACAACCTATTTAGATATCCATTATCAACTGCAATTGTTGGACTTATTAAAGCGTCTGAATCAAGAGCAAAATCTAACAATTATCACCGTTTTACATGAAATTAATTTAGCCGCTCGATATAGCGATCGTCTCGCCTTCCTCAAACAAGGTCAGTTATTCACCGTTGGCTCCCCAGAAACCGTCTTAAGCCCAGAAACCCTAGCGGCTGTTTTTGGCGTGCAAGTTGCCGTGATTGATACCCCAGTCGGTTTACAGATCTGTCCCCTCTTTGCCGATCCTCATCTCTCCACCTAGATTAATCCAAACTTGTGCCTGTCCGAACCAACTCATGCTCTGCTACATGACACGAAAAAACCCGGTTGCCATAGCAACCGGGGGATGAAGACTAGAAACTATTCAATGTAGTAGATGGGGAATTAGTAATCGAAGTCACCACCCATACCTGCGCCCGCAGCCGCATTATCCTTGGGTTCGGGCTTGTCTACAACAATACATTCGGTAGTCAAGACCATGCCAGCGATAGAAGCCGCATTTTGCATGGCAGAGCGAGTAACCTTCGCGGGGTCAACAATACCGGCTTCAAAGAGATCGCCGAAACTGTTATCCGCAGCATTGTAGCCCACGTTGAAGTCTTTTTCTTTCACCCGTTCAGCGATAACTGCGCCGTTTTGACCGGCATTTTCAGCAATCCGCATCAGAGGAGCAACCAGAGCTTGGCTGACGATTAAAGCACCTGTCAGTTCTTCGTTGCTCAGGTTAGCATTCGCCCATTCTTCTAAGCTAGGAGCAAGGTGAGCTAGAGTTGTACCACCACCAGGAACGATACCTTCTTCAACCGCAGCTTTAGTCGCGTTGATGGCATCTTCGAGGCGCAGTTTGCGGTCTTTCATTTCGGTTTCGGTAGCCGCACCGACTTTGATTACGGCAACGCCACCAGCCAGTTTCGCTAACCGCTCTTGCAGTTTTTCCTTGTCATAGGAAGAATCCGTTTCATCCATTTGACGGCGGATTTGTTCGCAACGGGCTTTCACACCCTGTTCGTTGCCTTCTGCAACAATGGTGGTGTTGTCTTTGGTGAGGGTAATACGGCGTGCTTTACCCAGTTGATCGAGTTTGGCGTTGTCGATTTTTAGACCTGCGTCTTCCGTGATGACTTGACCGCCAGTGAGTACCGCAATGTCTTCGAGCATCGCTTTACGGCGATCGCCGAAACCAGGCGCTTTAACCGCAGCGACATTTAGAATACCACGCAGACGGTTGACCACTAGGGTCGCTAGAGCTTCTTTTTCGATGTCTTCAGCAATAATTAGGAGGGGTTTGCCAGAGCGAGCTACTTGCTCTAGAACCGGTACGAGGTCTTGAACCAGGGTAATTTTCTTATCGGTTAGCAGGATGTAAGGCTCATCAAGAACCGCTTCCATGCGCTCGGTATCGGTGGCGAAGTAGGGAGAGATATAGCCTTTATCGAAGCGCATCCCTTCGGTGATTTCCAGCTCGGTAGTCATGGATTTTCCTTCTTCTAAGGAAATGACCCCTTCTTTACCGACTTTATCCATGGCTTCAGCAATCATGGTTCCCACTTCTTCGTCGTTACCGGCGGAGATAGAGCCAACTTGGGCGATCGCTTTGGAGTCTTCGATTTGACGAGCGTGACCGGCAATTTTGTCTACCAAGAAACCGGTCGCTTTATCAATACCGCGCTTCAGGGCAATAGGGTTAGCACCAGCCGCCACGTTACGTAGACCCGCTTTGACCATAGCATGGGCTAATACGGTAGCGGTGGTGGTTCCGTCACCAGCAGCATCATTAGTTTTAGAAGCCGCTTGACGGATCAGGGAAACACCTGTATTTTCCACATGATCTTCGAGTTCGATTTCTTTAGCAATGGTCACCCCATCATTAACGATTTGGGGAGCGCCAAACTTCTTCTCTAGAACCACATTCCGACCTTTAGGCCCTAGGGTAACGGCTACTGCTTCAGCCAGAGTGTCCATTCCCTTTTCCAGGGCGCGACGAGCGTTTTCGTTATAGATGATGCGTTTTGCCATAGTGTTCTCAGATCCTTGATCAGTGTATAGAAATGGATAGGTTTATGTAGAGGAGGGTTAGCAGTCAGCCAGTTAGCTTACTACAGCAAGGATGTCTTTTTCAGACAACAAAACATAGTCATCATTACCGAGTTTGATGTCGGTTCCAGCATATTTGGAGTAGAGAACCTTATCGCCAATTTTGACTTCTGGCTCTTGACGGGAACCGTCTTCGTTGCGTTTGCCTGGGCCAACTTGGACAATTTCTCCCACTTGGGGTTTCTCTTTGGCGTTATCAGGCAGAATGATACCACCAGCGGTTTTTTCTTCAGCTTCGCTGACTTTAACAAAGACGCGATCGCCAAGGGGTTTAACTGTAGAAACACTCAGGGATACTGCTGCCATAGGAAAATCTTCTCCGATTTGATTGTAAAAAGTTAATCAGGTTTAAGGAACTGAGGGGCTATGTCAGTCGTTAGCACTCTCAACTCCTGAGTGCTAATGTAATCTGAGGCGAGCAACCCTTGCAACAGGCGAAACAGTACGGGTTACCGTACCCTAGGGTAGGGAGATAGAGAGGATAGGCGAGAGAGGCTATTCGCTATTCTCTATTCCCTATTCCCCATTCCCCTATTGTTGGGTGAACATCCCGTGATAATCTGAAAGATGACTTAATGAGTCGCGGTCGGGCAGTCCGAGACTTAAAACGGACGTGGAAGAACAGATAAGACTGTTTCTAAAACAGCACTATCGATTGAAGCGTCAACCCCATTCAGCGACCACTGAATACACAAGGTGGCGCGGCGAAGAATCACCGGGTCTTTAGCCCAGTGAGGATGTCAAATTCTTAAACTTAAACCCTTTAAGAATTACCCTCGTGAGGAAACAGGAAGCTCAACCGGATTGAGGCCCGATCCCCTCCTCTGAACGCTGGGATCAACTCCCTCGCATCCAGAGGAAATTGATTCGTCCCTAAAACCGTCTCTTCTCTTCCTGTAAAACTCCAACTGTTAGGAAAAAAAGCGACTGTCCCCAGTCATATTCTTGAGCAGCAATCACAATAGGCGAAGATATGGTAGCTACATCAGAGCAAACAAGCGTTGGTAAAATTGTTCAAATCATTGGCCCGGTTATTGATGCAGAATTTCCCAGTGGCAAATTGCCCCAGGTCTATAATGCAATCCGAGTCGTTAAACAAGATGCAGATGGACAAGAGCGTTCTGTCACCTGCGAAGTACAACAACTCCTCGGTGGTAACCAAGTCCGCGCTGTGGCGATGAGCGCTACAGATGGACTCACACGAGGTATGGACATTGTTGACTTGGGTGCGCCGATTAGTGTACCTGTAGGAAATGTCACCCTAGGACGGATCTTCAATGTCCTAGGCGATCCAGTGGATGAGAAAGGCCCGGTTACCAGCGAAGATACTTCTCCTATCCACCGGGAAGCCCCCAAACTCACCGACCTGGAAACCAAGCCTTCTATCTTTGAAACGGGTATTAAGGTGGTAGACCTTCTCGCTCCCTATCGTCGGGGGGGTAAAATCGGCCTCTTCGGTGGAGCAGGTGTGGGCAAAACCGTTATTATCATGGAGCTGATTAACAATATTGCGAAAGCCCATGGTGGTGTATCCGTATTCGGTGGCGTGGGCGAGCGCACCCGTGAAGGAAATGACCTCTACAACGAAATGGTTGAATCTGGGGTAATTAATGCGGACAACTTGAGCGAATCTAAGGTAGCTCTGGTTTATGGTCAGATGAATGAACCCCCCGGAGCAAGAATGCGGGTAGGTCTTTCTGCTCTGACGATGGCGGAATATTTCCGTGATGTGAGTAAGCAAGACGTACTGCTGTTTATCGATAATATTTTCCGGTTTGTACAAGCGGGTTCTGAAGTATCAGCGCTGCTCGGTCGGATGCCTTCGGCGGTAGGATATCAGCCGACGTTGGGTACGGAAATGGGTGAATTGCAAGAGCGGATTACTTCGACCCGTGAAGGTTCGATTACTTCGATTCAAGCGGTTTATGTTCCTGCGGATGACTTGACTGATCCTGCTCCAGCAACTACATTTGCTCACTTGGATGCAACCACGGTATTGTCTCGCGGTTTGGCTTCTAAGGGGATTTATCCAGCGGTTGATCCTCTGGGTTCTACCTCGACTATGCTACAACCGAGTGTTGTGGGTGACGATCACTATCAAACGGCTCGTGCAGTTCAGTCTACGCTGCAACGGTATAAAGAGCTGCAAGATATTATTGCCATTCTGGGCCTGGATGAGTTGTCTGAAGATGACCGTCTGACGGTTGCTCGTGCCCGTAAAATTGAGCGTTTCCTATCTCAACCGTTCTTTGTGGCTGAGGTGTTCACCGGTTCTCCGGGTCAATATGTGAAGCTTGATGAGACGATCAAAGGCTTCAAGATGATCCTTTCTGGAGAGCTGGATCATATGCCTGAGCAGGCCTTCTATATGGTAGGCGATATTAGTCAGGCGATCGCCAAAGGGGAAAAATTGGCTGCTAAGGGTTAATCTCTAGCATTCCGATCATTAGGTTGGGTTACATCCTGAGTAAACCCAACCTAAAAATTAACGCTCAAAACTTCAAAAATAAGTTCTCAATCTAGAATTTCAATCAACTCATGACCCTAAAAGTTCGTGTTATTGCTTCTAATAAGACTGTCTGGGATGATGTGGCGGATGAGGTGATTTTACCGAGTACGACTGGACAACTGGGAATTCTCAGTGGTCACGCTCCCCTCTTGTCTGCTCTCGATATTGGTGTAATGCAAGTGCGCCCCCAATCCCAAAAAGAATGGTTACCCATTGCTTTGATGGGTGGTTTCGCTGAGGTGGATGATGATGAAGTGACCATCCTAGTGAATGGGGGAGAAGTGGGTGGCAATATTAATCTGGAAGAGGCTGAAAGTGCTTATCAAAAAGCCCAAGAACGCCTGAGCAAAGTTAATGTTGATGACCGTCAAGAACAGTTTCAAGCGACCCAAGCCTTAAAGCGGGCGAGGGCAAAATTCCAAGCTGCTGGTGGCATGGTCAAGTTATAGAGGAATATCCTCAGCCCTTAGTAAAACCTAAACCCTCCTCGGAACTAGAGGAGGGCTTTGTTTTCTGGCGGAACATAAGTTCTAAGCGTTTGCCCCCCCAAGGTAACAGCCGAAAAAAAAGCGGACTTTAAGGGAAAAGGTCTAACCCATTCCCCATTACCAGCAGGGTTCAACTGCTACCGGTAAAGACAACTTCTGGGAATTTGGCTTGAGCTTCTGACATCGGTCGTTTTTGACCTTCCTCTTGCCAGTAATTAATCACTTCCGTTGCTTGGTTGAGGAGTCCAACTCGATCAGGCTCATCAATCCAGTGTTTCTCTTCGAGTTGATCTTTGAGTTGTTGCCAAGCGTCATTACGGGGCCAGAAAAAGTAGCAAGTCAATGGACTCAAGCCTTTTCCTACCACTTGATCGACGGTAATAGCAACGTTATCCTCTAACCAGAGAACTTTTAATTGAAATTTTGACAATCAAACCTCCAACGCTAGATTGGTTCAATAAATGTAGTAGTTTATTATATCGCACTTTGAGCTGTTCTGTTGAGCTAGGGTAAAATCAACTAAAACGGGATGAGGGCGGTGTGGAGGTAGGGGCGTAACGCTTCGAGAAGCCGCTTTGCGTCTACGATGTCCCCAAAGTTGGCATATTCTCACCATTGACAAAAAACATACTATCAATGAGGTAAAGGTAATGGGTAATTGGATACAGGGTTATAAACCATTGGTGTTGCCGTTTTCCCTTTTGGCATTGACCGTTGGTTCTCCTATTCTAGCCATGCCTCTATCCTCACCCATTTATGCGGTTACTCTACGAGATGGAATTACAGCTTTTGCGGGAGTCCCTCGGTTAATCTCTGTTACCACCACCAATAATACTATTCGCGCTTGGAGTGCCGCCTATTACTTCACTATCGAACTCCCTGAAGATGCCAGTGAACCCCTCAAGACGCTAGAAATCACCCAAACTCAAGGGTTTGATGTCCCTCGGTATGAGGCTCAACGGACAAGGGTTTTTGCCGGCGATCGCCGGAATCGGGGTAGATCGTTTAGCATAGAAGAGGTGGCGATCGCCCAGCGGACTCTTACCCTCACTTTAGAGGAACCCATCCCCCCTGGAACAACATTTACCGTTGGATTGTATCCCGTGAGAAATCCCAATGTAACCGGCGTATATCTATTTGGCGTAACCGCCTTTCCCCACGGAGAAAAACCCCAAAAAGCTTTTCTTGGATTTGGCCGCCTCCATTTTTATCGAACCCCTTGGATTTAAAACCCCGTTCTTCTAGAACAGCTTTTCTAGTTCTCTCATGTCAGGCTGCTAGTCACAGTGAACAGTCAAGACTCACGGTGGCTTTAGCTTCGTGAGTCTATCAACTCCCCTATTTTTAATCCCGGTTAACTCTCTCCACAAGTAGGGTGCATCATTAACGCACTCTACTCAAGCGATGGTTGACCTAGCCTTTTGTTAACATTTCTTTAATGATTGAGGATAACAGATGCATTTTCGTCAAAATTCAATCATGATGGAAGAATATGGAGCAGCTTGATATAGCGCTTCGCACTCTAGCAATAGGTAATAGCTTATATGACTTAGGGTCTGAGGCTTCAAGCTGTACTTCATAGAAGAGAGAATCTGTATATACCCCACGTCTTTAAAACCCAACTTCAACCCTTGTATAATATAAACGGCAAATGACCATTCAAAAACATCAACCTCACCTGGAAGAGTCAAAACACCTGTGGGGGCTAACAGCGACAGAAGTTGAAGCGAGTCGCCAACGGTATGGACTCAACCTCCTCACCCCACCAGAACCAACGCCTTGGTGGAAACTTTATCTAGAAAAGTATGAAGACCCTATTATTCGGATTCTAATTGTGGCGGCACTGTTGGCCATGACCATTGGCTTTGTCGATGGAGAATATTTGGAAGGTCTGGGGATTCTGATCGCGATTTTTTTAGCGACTACAGTTTCGTTTATCAATGAGTTTAAGGCAACCCAAGAATTTAATATTCTCAACCAAGTCAATGATGAAGTCCCCATAACTGTAGTCCGCAATAGCATTTTTAGTAAAGTCCCCAGAAAGGAGATTGTAGTTGGAGATGTGGTCTTACTTGAAGCCGGAGATGAAGTCCCGGCTGATGGTTTAGTCATTGGTGCAGTATCGTTTCAGATTAATGAGTCTAGCTTGACTGGAGAAACTCTACCCGTGACTAAGGTGACCTCTAAGCAGTTAGAGAAAGTGACGGTTAGTTCTACAGCCTATCCTCCAGATCAGGTGATGCGAGGAACCATTGTGGTAGATGGCCATGGCATTCTGGAGGTAATTGCCATCGGCGATCAAACAGAAATTGGACGCACTGCACGGGCGGCTGCTGGGCCAACAGAGGAAAAAACGCCCCTGAATCAACAACTCGATCGCCTGAGTCAGTTGATTGGGGTTTGTGGGTTGTTAATTGCTGTTTTAATTGATTCGGCCTTAATTGTGCGGGGTATTTTGGCAGATGAATTTAATCTCAGTGGCCAACAGTGGTATGTGACCAGTTTAGTTATTCTAAGCGTGACGATCGCCTTAACTAAGGTTTGGTTACCCATTGTCTATCAAGGATTGAGCTTGATTAAACCCCAGATGAAATCCCCAGAATGGTTAGAAGATGAGGGTTTATTTGCATGGCTCAAAAGTTTGGCCATCGGAGTATTGGTGCTAGCGGGGGGATTGGGTATCGGTTGGCTGTTTAACTGGGTTCCGCAAACAGCGCAAACTTGGATCACCGCAGAAGCGGCCACGTCCCTACTGACCTATTTTATGATTGCTGTAGCGGTGATTGTAGTGGCGGTTCCCGAAGGCTTACCCTTAAGTGTGGTTTTGAGCCTGGCTTATAGTATGCGACGCATGACCCGGCAAAATGCCCTGGTGCGCCAAATGCAAGCGTGCGAGACGATTGGGGCAACTACGGTGATCTGTTCCGATAAGACGGGAACCTTGACTCTGAATAAGATGCAAGTGAGTGAGGCTTGTTTTGGAGGAGACTTAGATCTGATGGCTGAGGCGATCGCCATTAATAGTACCGCCAATTTACAGCGCAGTTGCAACCTCAATTTAGGCCAAGAAGAGGTTATACCGATTGGCGATCCTACTGAAGGAGCGCTGCTCTTATGGTTAGACGATCAGCAGCATAACTATGAACAAGAACGGGAACGTTTTCGCACTTTAAACCAGTTAACTTTTTCCCCAGAACGGAAATATATGGCCACCTTGGGTTATTCTCGCCATCGTGCCAGTGATGCGGAGCCTTCTCGCCCCATTATTCACATTAAAGGCGCGCCAGAAATTGTGTTAGCCCAATGTAGTCATATTCTGACCGAAAAAGGAGTGCAACCGATTCCCAGCCATAGCGCGATCGCCCAAACTATGCAAACCTACGAAGCCCATGGTATGAGGCTGTTAGGATTTGCCTATCGGGATAACTTAACTCTCCCCTATCCTGAAGCGGAAATTGAGATTGAACGCCTCATGAGCCAACCCATGATTTGGTTAGGCTTTGTGGCTATTGCTGACCCAATTCGCCCCGATGTACCCAGAGCGATTAAAACCTGTCAACGGGCCCATGTGGGCGTTAAAATTGTCACTGGCGATAATCCTAACACCTCCAAATATATTGCTCGTCAAATTGGGTTAGTTACCGATGAGGATGGCCCAGAATGCTTTTTAACGGGTCAAGACTTTGCTCAACTTGACGACGAGCAAGCACGAACGGCTGTTCGGGACTTAAAAGTCCTCTCTCGTGCCCGTCCTGCGGATAAACAACGATTGGTAAAACTTTTACAAGAAAATGGCGAAGTCATCGCGGTTACCGGAGATGGAACTAACGACGCACCCGCCCTTAATCAAGCGCAAGTGGGATTAGCCATGGGTCAAGAAAGTACCTCAGTAGCCAAAGAAGCCAGTGATATTATTATCCTGGATCACTCCTTTAAGAGTATCGAAAATGCTGTCATGTGGGGGCGATCGCTCTATCAAAACATTCAAAAATTTATCCTGTTTCAGCTCACCATTAATGTGGCTGCCTGTGGCATTGCCCTACTCGGCCCCTTTATCAACATCAATTTACCCTTAACTGTCACCCAACTGTTATGGGTCAACCTGATTATGGATACCTTTGCAGCTCTCGCTTTAGCCACCGATCCGCCCAACCCGATGGTCATGCGCCATCCTCCTCGTAATCCGAAAGCCTTTATCATCACGCCATCGATGGCTAAACAACTCTTATCGGTGGCCTTTGTATTCCTGATCTTTTTTGTCGCCTTTCTCCTTTATATTCAGCAAGATGGAATGGTTGACCCCTATGAACTTTCCCTCTTCTTTACCACCTTTGTCATGGTCAACTGGTGGAATTTATTTAATGCCAAATGCTTTGGCTTAAAAGATTCCGTCTTCAAAAACCTACCCGATAATCCTGGCTTTTTAATCATTTCTGCGGTAATCCTGTTTGGACAAATTATCATTGTTCAATGGGGTGATGGTTTCTTTAGAACGGTTCCCCTCCATCTCCAGGATTGGTTAGTGATTTGGGGTGGAACCTCCATTATTCTTTGGGTAGGAGAACTCGGGCGATTATTGGCTCGTATCCGTAGCCAAATGGCACAAAGTTAGGGGATGACACGGAGAAACGGGGACGCGGAGAAGGGATAATTTTATAGAATTCAGGCCTATCTGAGGATCTATGGAGGCACAATCGGAGAAAATCATTCAATTGTAAGATCCCCCTATCCTCCTATCTCCCCATCCCCCCATTACCCATTACCGTGCGAAGCAATACATGACTGAAGTAGACGAAAAATTTCCCTTGAATTCTGTTCTTCAACCTTTAATGGAAAAGGTGGGTTTAAACTCTTGGACAGCTTTGAGTCAAAGTTCAGGAGTGTCGATAAAACAATTGCGGCGCATCCGTCAAGGTAAAATAGACGATTTGAAAATGAGTACGTTGCGGCAATTAGCGACAGCGCTACACATTGGTGCGCCAGAATTGTTATCCGCTCTTGGACAATTACCCGATCCAGTAACTGAATTGCGGCAAGAATACGATCGCCTTCAACTACAACTCAAACAACAACATCAAGAGTTAAAAGAGAGTTTTCAGCGAGAAAGTTTAGACCAGTTAGAATCTTGGTTGCGCTATTGGCCGATCGCCGTGGCTAAAGTGGAACAGCAAGCCAATATCAAACCCAGTAATTTGGTGAAACTGGTCAAACCGGTTGAGCATCTTGTACAAAGTTGGCGGTTAGAAGCAATAGGAGCAGTTGGCGATCGCATTCCCTATGACCCCCAATGGCATCAACTCACCCAGGGAATAGCCGAGCCAGGAAGCTTAGTGACCGTGGTGATGCCAGGATATCGCTATCAGCAAAAGCTGCTATTTCGAGCCGAAGTGTCTATTGATTAAAAATCAACAATTTATGTCTACTGCTATAAAGGAAGGCATTGCCATTCATACGTAGTCTTTAACTCGTTCATGGTTATGGTTACTAATCAAGTTTGAATGATAAAGCAAAGCAAAATCGTCAAACTCAAGGGGAGTTATTCGCTATTCGCGAATCTAGAATAAAGACGTAGAGTTTGTTCTTGGTCATCGAGATCGGCTTGGATTTCCCAATGGTTGAGGATTAGAAATGTCTCCATTACTATACAACGGTGTTTTTCGTTGCTGACCGGATACGTTGACTTTTTGACCCAATAAAACACTTGTGAAGATGATCGCGATTCCAATGAGTTGCATCAGCGTCAATGTCTCCTGAAGCCAAACAAAGCCAATCATTGTCGCCATCACAGGGCTGATCAATCCCAAGTAGGAAACTGCTGAAGCTTTAAGCTGTGCAATCCCTCGAAACCACAGCAGATAAGCCAGACCCGTGCCAATAACACCCAAGTAAATAAGGCCTTGGATATTAGTTCTCGAAAGATAAGTAAACGGCCCTTCAACCATCAGGGCAATGGGGAAGAGCAAAGCCCCCCCTACAACTAATTGCCATGCTGTAAAAACGAGGACAGGAACTGGAGGCTTCCACCGTTTGGTCAGTACTGTTCCTAGTCCCATGGATACCGCTCCGGCAAGCGCTGCCAGGATGCCGATCCAATCTAGTTTTGCACCAGGACTCAAGACTAATAAACCCACACCCAGAAAACCGGAGATTCCAACGTAGATCGTTAACTTAGAGGGCTTTTCATTCAAGATCAGCCAAGCAAACAACACCACGAGTAAGGGTTGAATTGCGCCTGCTGTGGCCGCAACACCGCCAGGCAGACGATAGGCTGCAATAAATAATAAGGCCTGGAAGATCCCAATGTTTAAGCCTCCCAAAATTATGATTCGCCACCACCAGATCCCTTGAGGAAGATGTCTAAGCGCGATCGTCAGCAAGATGCCAATGGGAAGTGAACGGAGAGCTGCTATCAATAGCGGGTGACCGGGTGGTAAGAACTCGGTGGCTACCACATAGGTTGTTCCCCAAGCTATGGGAGCCAAAGCAGTTAGCAGAATATCGAACAAGGAGTTACTCCGTTTCATGGCAAATAGAGATATGTAAGAGACAAAACCACGGCGTTCTTAATGCCTTGCCTGTATGCTAATTTATTCACTTAAAATAAACAATAAGCAATTTATTTACTAAAGTCGTTACTAAGAGTGAATAATAGATGGAACATTTGACTGCCTTAAATGTGTTTCGCCATGCGGTTGAACTGGGCAGCTTTGCTGCAACTTCAAGGCATTTAGGTCTTTCGCCAGCAGCCGTGAGCAAGAATATTAGTGAGCTGGAGGCATATCTTGCAGTACGGCTCTTTAATCGCACCACTAGACGGATGAGTTTAACGGAAGCCGGTGCGCTGTATTACGAGCGCATTGTCCGTGTGTTGAATGATCTAGCAGAAGCTGATGATGCCCTTCGGGCCACTCAAGAAACCCCAAGGGGGCTGTTACGGGTGAGCGCACCGATGACTGTAACACTGCTCTGCCTATCGACTGCTATACCAAAGTTTCTGACTCGCTATCCAGAGGTGTCGCTTGACCTACAATTGGACGATCGCCGCGTCGATATTGTTGAACAGGGTTTTGATCTGGCGCTGCGAGGGAGTGACAACCTGGAAGACTCCAGTCTGATCGCGAGAAAGCTGATGACGTTGAGGCATGTGGTCTGTGGTGCACCATCATATTTTGAGCAGTATGGCATACCAGCATTACCGGAAGACCTAACAAATCATGTCTGTATTCAATTTACACTATCGGGTCACGCTAATGTTTGGACGTTTAAAAAGGGCGATCGCACGGTTACTGTTCCGATCAAGGGCCGCTATAAGGTCAACTCCAGTCTTGCTATTCGTGATGCTTTGCGAGCAGGCTTTGGTTTGAGCCTCATCCCTTGGATCTATGTTAGAGAAGATCTGAGAAAGGGACATTTACAGACGGTATTGGCTGAATGGTTGCCCAATGAGGCGACCGTTTATGCAATTTATCCCTCCAAGCGCTATCTCACCTCCAAGGTGAGGGCTTTTCTTGATTTTTTGATTGAGGAGATGAGTGATAGCAACTTGGGATCAGCTCACGAAACAGACAATTTTGTACGTTAATCCTGATATCTTTTGATTTTCGGAGGGCTACATAAACCTAAATACACTGACACAAGGGTGGGCATCCCTCTGCTGAGATTTGCCACCCTTGTGTCAAAATAGCGCCCTACCATCAAGAGTTAAAAGAGGGTTTTGAGCGAGAAAGTTTAGACCCGTTAGAATCTTGGTTGCACTATTGGGCGATCGCCTTCGCGCGGAAGTGTCCATCAGTTGAAAAGTGTATCGGGAGCATCAGAGTTAACTCTCCAAGTTGAGTTGAGCTGCGCTCTCTCTTGTTTGAGTAAGAAACGCTTCGAGAAGAGGTTTCCCAAACTCCATCAAAGTCTGTACGATTTCCTGACCCGCTTTTTCTGGTGTACCCGCATTCAGAGGGGGTTCAGGGGTATACTCCATCATCAACTGCGTCATCTTGGCGATTTCTTCACCGCAGAGTAAAGCCAGCAGGGTTAAGCCAAAATCAATCCCTGAAGTCACCCCAGCCCCCGTAATGCGATTGCGGTCAATTACCACTCGCTCAGGTATCACTTCAACCCCTAGCATCGCTAGTTGATCTCGAAATGCCCAATGACAAGTCGCTTTGTAGCCTTGCAGTAAACCCGCGACTGCTAAGATCATTGAACCTGTACACACACTGGTCACATATTGAGCAGATTTTGACTGCTGTTGTAGAAAGTGCAAAGTTTCAGGGTCTTTCATCACCTCAATTTGTCCCATACTTCCACCGGGAACACAAATAACATCTAGGGTTGGACACTCTACAAAGGTTACAGTTGGAGTAAAGGTCAGACCTTCGTTACTGACAATGGGATCTAGACTCTTTGAGATTAAATGGAGCTGTGTATTAGGTGGAAAATCGAGAACTTGATAGGCTCCCATGACATCAAGCTGAACGACACCTGGATAAATAAGAAAGCCAATTTGTAGTTTAGACATTACTCTTAGTTGTACGAAACGTCTGGTTATGAAATAATTCTAGGGAAAGTTAGCTATTGCTAATAGTCCTCACGTGGGTACACTTTTAAGTTATGCCTCCCTCTCTTCATCCTTTATTTCAAGCGATCGCCAGATCAGCAACCTATGTTGAGAAAATTAGGCGTTCGTGCCCGGGCGGAAATGGTCGCAAAATTGAATTCGTATTCCGAGTTTTAAGGTTAATTATAGTAATAATGTGACACATGCACTCAGGTAAAAGAAAAATTGTTTTAGTAGGAGCGAGTCGAGGCATTGGTGCGGCTGTCGTGCAGCACTTTGCAAAAAAAGGGGATGCTATATTTTCAGTCTCCAGAAGTCAACCTATGGCAGGACAATGGATTCAAGCAGATATTTCTACTCCAGAAGGCATACAATCAATTGTCAATAGTATTGGTGAATCAACGGTTGATGCCCTTCTATTTATGGGGGGAGTTTGGGAGAATGGTGCATTTACCCAACACTATGACTTTATGACAAGTCCTGACGAAGAAACTCGCTTTGTAATAGCTGTAAATACGATTGCGCCAATTGAACTGACTAAGCAGCTTGCTAAGAATCTTGCTAAATCTGACAACCCAAGAGCTATATTTATTGGCGCACTATCAGGGTTGGATCATTCTCCAACAATCGAAGTAGCGAATACAGCATCTAAATATGGGTTAAGGGGAGCAGCCCAGTCGTTAAAACTTGCTCTACGTGATTATAAGATTGGTATTACAGTTCTGAATCCAGGAAATGTTGCTACCGAAGAAGTAATCGACGACATTAAAGAGGGTAGAGTTACAGAACAAGTCCCTATTTCACTGGCGGATATAATTTCTGCGATTGAATGGATCTTGAGTCTTTCAAATACAGTAGATATTGGAGAGATAAATATGTATCAGAAAGATTGATTGATACTGATCTACTGACAATTTTTACTTACAGTTTCAATTCAATCCAGGGATGATGGACACAGGCAATCCTTCCGCCGGGAAAGGGATCGGTTTGGGAGCGGTTGGGCGCGGCGATCAGCTGAGTAACTTTTTCAACTTGGGCAAAGTTGGGGGCATGGGGTAGCCATTGCATCAGAAATTGGCGGATGACACGCCGTTTTAGGGATAGGGGCGCGTCTGCGAGAAGTTGGCGGTTGAGTTGGGGTAAGTTGGGTTGCGAGACTTGGGTATAAAGAGTTTTCGCTATGGATTCGAGATACTCAACATCGGCATCTAGGAGTTCAGCAGTGGTAGCGAGATGGGTTTGGACTTGGGGGTTAATGGCTTCTAGGGCAGGGATGAGGTGCAATCTGATCTGGTTACGGGTGTAGCGGGTCTCTTGATTGGTGCTATCTTCCCAGATGGGGAGGTGGAAGTGTTGGCAAAATTGGGCGGTTTGCGATCGCCCAATTTCCAGCATCGGACGTACCAGTTGCACGTTTTCTGTCAGGGGACGCTGCCACGTCAGAGCCGCAAGTCCATCGAGTCCACTACCGCGAATCAGGTTATGTAACAGGGTCTCGGCGCGATCGCTCTTGGTATGACCCGTTACAATCCTGGAAAACCCATGGGTTTCGGCTAGTCCTATCAAGGCATGATAACGCCAGGAGCGGGCAGCAGCTTCCCCTTGAAGGGGCTGTTCTGCGTTTTTTTGATAAAATGAGAGGTTCCAATGTCCAGTCATCTCTGAGACATGCTGGGCATTGGCTGCGGAATCGGAGCGCATTTGATGGTCGCAGTGGGCAACAGCTAAGTACCATCCCCAGTTGGGTTGCAAGTCTAGGAGCAGTTTCAGGAGGCAAACAGAATCTTGGCCTCCCGAAACGGCAACCAACAACGACTCCTGGGGGGGGAGCAGTTGGGGCCGCGATCGCAATGTACTCTGGAACTTGGCGTGTAAGTCGCTCCAATCTGGTTTAGAAGAACCAGCCATAGGAATGCAACCCTTTGCCCAATAGATTAACACCCATGTAGCACACCCAGACGACACAGAAACCGGCAGCCGCAAGAATGGCGGGACGGCGACCTTGCCAGCCTTTGGTAATGCGAGCATGGAGATAGGCAGCGAACACCAGCCAGGTGATCAAGGCCCAGGTTTCTTTCGGGTCCCAACTCCAGTACGATCCCCAAGCTTCATTCGCCCAAACTCCTCCGGCAATAATGCCAATGGTGAGTAGGGGAAAGCCCAGTCCGATCATCCGGTAGCTGATATTGTCCAAAACTTGGGCAAGACTCAGGGTTTCTGGTGACCAAGTTGGAGTAGTTTCGAGGGCGATCCGCTCTAGAGTGGTAACCCCTTGACTGCGCTCGGCGATCGCACTGCCATTGCTGCTGAACTGAACAGCAGGTAGATCGGAGACGGTTTCCATCTGATTCAGAGGGGTTTGGCGACGGTTGCCATTGCCGTAGGAGCTACCCGCAAGGCTCACGGCTTGGCCCCGCGTGACGATTAAAAAGGCGATCGCCAACAGGGAACCCACCATCAAACAGGCATAGCTCAGAAGCATGACACTCACATGCATCATCAGCCAATTGGACTGAAGTGCAGGTACAAGGGGTTCAGCCACCTGCATCGTATCTGGTAAAGAGAGGGCAGCAAAGGCGGTAATCCCCATGGCAACGGGTGAAGTCACTGCACCCACCCACCGAGAACGGCTCAGATATTCAGCCAACAGATGGGTGGCGGTGAGTCCCCAAACAATGAAAAATAGGGATTCGTAGAGGTTACTGAGGGGAAAGTATCCTGCTTCGATCCAACGAGCGCCAAGCAAGGAAGCAATAGAGAGATTGGCGATCGCCATCCCTGCGGTTCCCAAAGCAGCTAAATAGGGGATTTTTGGAAAGGCCATCCCTGACCAATAGAGTAACATCGTCACTAAAAGGACGGCAAAGCTTAGATTATCCAAGCTATTCTGGAGCGCAACCAGATCCATTATGTTCTATTTCTCCCAACTTTAAAGTGTTCTCTTCTTTTAGATCCTATCGGAAACATGCAAACTTCGACATAGCATAACTGATTATTCAGACTAGATATAAAATGTAAGGAGTTAAGACGTTGAAAATACAGGAGGGAATGCGAATGTCTGTGGTAACAGTAAATCGCGAACAAGTACGCCAAAGGATTGCAGATGTTGTTGATGATTTGATGGTGCAGGAGGAGCTTTATCGGCAAGATTTACTGGCGGAGGAGATGGTAAAGACCATTTTCCAAACGGTTGCAGAGAATCATTTGTTAGAGACATTTGCGGCGATCTCCGATGAGGATTTGCGCGATCGCTGCAATAGTATCATGGCAATGCATTTGTGGGCAACAGCAGGTAAGGATATTAGTCCACAGGAATTAGATGAGCTAATTGATGCAATTGAGGGAAGGTAATCAATGACAATCAGCTATCTGTTAGATACCAATATCGTTTCCCTCATCATGCGTCAAGATGCCATCATCATTCAGAATTTTGGTTTGTATCGAGCGCAAAACCAAAACCTGTTGATGTGTGGGGTGACTTACTTTGAAATTCGACGAGGTTTGCTGGTCAAAAATGCGACAGGACAAATGAGAAAGTCTGAGGCTTTTATGAAAATTGTGCCAATCGTTACGTTGGATGATATGGAAATCTTTGAGCAGGCAGCGGCGATCCATGCCGATTTGCAGCGCCGTGGGCTGATGATCCAAACTGAGGATATCTTGATCGCAGCGACGGGTATAGTCAAGGGGTTAAGCTTGGAGACTTGGCTAAGTTAAGCAATCCTAAATTTTATCAATTTGATCGACAAGTTCAAATAACTCTTCAAACTCACAAGCATCTGCCAGAGCCTCTATGGATTTAGCCAGACTCTCATCGTAGTCTTCCAGTTCAATAATGAGCTGTAACATATAGTCTGGATCTCCATTCAGGACAGCTTGTTGGAAGTTTTTACGCCAGGCTTGGGGCAGATGGCGTAATTGCTCCACAGTGAATGAGGGAATGACAGAGGTAGATTGGTCAGACGTAGAGGTTTCGACAAATTCAACATGAAGATGTTTTTTTAGACTGTTAATAATGCGATCGGTCTTAAAGGGTTTACCAATAAAATCATTACAGCCGATACTTAGAATTTGGCTGCGGTTTTCTGCCAATGCACTAGCGGTTACGGCAATAATCACAACTGGGTTATCTGGAGTTTGTTGTTGACGGATGACTTGAGTGGCTTGTTCACCATTCAGTTTGGGCATTCTCATATCCATAAAAATCAGATCGGGTTGCCACGTTTTCCATTGCAGAATTGCTTGTTCCCCATCGGTTGCTTCTGCGATTTCAAAGCCCCAATTGTTTAACATATTTACCAAGAGTTGACGATTAATTTGATTGTCATCAACTACCAAAATTCGATACTGATGTTGCTTAGGTGCAAGCCTAACTGACTTATAGCCATGGCTTGATTTCAAGTTACAAATGCTTGATTCTTGGGCAATGGGAATATCGAACTTAAAAGTTGTACCTTTTCCTAGGTCACTGTCTACTGTTAATTGACCTCCGAGTAAATTGACAATTTTTTGGCTAATGACTAACCCCAGCCCTGTTCCTTCTTGACTATTTATACCACTTTGAGTTTGAACAAAAGACTGAAAAAGATCCTGGATTTCTTCTGGGGCAATACCCACCCCAGTATCGCTCACTTGAAATTGTAGACGGAGGCGATCACCGGTTGAGAGTTGGATGCTGAGAGTTACGGAACCTTGAGAAGTGAATTTAATGGCATTATTGAGTAAATTAACCAAAACTTGTTGCAGTTTAATTTCATCAGTATTCAGAATTTCAGGAATATCCGATTGCCTATTAATTTCCAAAACTAGTCCTTTTTTATTCACTTTCGGTACGAACATCACTTCAAGATTTTCGAGTAGAGTTTCTAGTTTGAAGTTTTGAGGCTCAAATGTGATATAACCGGCTTCAATTTTGGAAATATCGAGGACTTGATTGATTAAGCTGAGTAAATATTCTCCACTGTCTTGAATGATTTGTACAAATTCGCGATCGCGCTGAGACAGGCTGGGACTCTCGATTAAAAGCTGCGGATAGCCAAGAATTGCGTTCAGGGGAGTGCGAAGTTCGTGGCTCATATTGGCTAAAAAGGTACTTTTGGCTTGATTGGCGGATTCGGCGGCTTCTTTGGCTTGTTGCAGTTCGAGTTCTAGCTGTTTGCGATCGCTGATATCTAAGGAAATGAATGTTACATTCCAGCACTGTTGCTCTTCATCCCACGTAGAACTACTGGTTTGGGAAATCCATCGAGTCTTGCCAGTTTTATCATAAATCCGATACTCATAGGCTCCGATTTCCCCAGCAAAAATATTGGCCAAAACTTGCTCTTCAATCGGTTGCCAATCATCGGGATAGATACGGGAAACCCAAAAAAAAGGATCCATTAATTCGCCAGGATGATAGCCAGAGATGATGTGACTGCCTTCAGAGACTTCATTGATTTTCCAGGTGCCATCCGGATAGACTTGTAAGTAAGTAATGGCAGCACTGACGCTATTAAAAATTCTTTTGAGTTTTTGTTCTGAGGCTTGGATAGATAATTCAAGTTGTTTGCGCTCAGTAATATCCTTGGTGACGACGAGGACATAGTTTTGGTCTTGTATGTGGCATAATTCAGCCGAAACGAGTGCAATTTTAATCGCGCCGGATTTGACTTGTAGTGGCACTTCTAGATTAGAAACGCTTCCTTGGGATTGTAGCATCTCTAGAAATCGTTCTCGATCGCCCAGATTTGCCCAAAGTTGCAATTCTACCGTAGTATGACCGATCACTTCCTCACGAGAGTATTCTAGGAAGTCAATCTCTCGATTATTGGCTTCTATAATCCGTCCTTCGGGAAGATTAGCAATAGCAATTGGATCGGGGCTAGTACGGAAAATAGTGGCAAATTTTTCTTCAGATTCTTCTAGAGCGTTTTGAAGTTGCTCGGCAGTCCGATGGAACGAATCAGATAAAAGGGAAATTTCGGCGATCGCACTTTCCTTGCCCATAGAGGGTTCCCAGCATCGTTGGGCTAAGGCTATACTCTCTTGGCTGAGGCGCTTAATTGGAGTGGCAATAATCCGTGCAGTTAAGGTTCCAGTTCCTAGGACAACGATTAGGGCGATCGCCGATAATTTTAAGGTGCTTTTTTGATTGGCATTAATTTCAGCCGCAAAATCGGATTCTGGAATCGAAACAACAATCAACCAATCGAGTCCATATTCATCTTGGTAGGGAGTAATTCGCACAAACTCGCTTTGCTCCTTGATTTTGAGGTCTAAGGTTCGAGTTTCTTGGACAGTATTCAAGGTACCAAAATACTCTTGAAGCGCTAAGGCGATCGCTTGGGTTCGTTTATTTTCGCTTTCAGTTGCTTTTAACCGTTGGAGTTCCCCTTTCTCTGACTTAATGAACGGAGTTTCTAAGGTCGATGTGGCGATCAACTTTCCGGAACGCTCTAAAATAAAACTTTGACCCGATTTAGAGAAGTTTAACTCGCTCAAAAATGTACTCAATGCTGATAGCGGCAAATCTGAGGAAAAGACACCCTGAAAGTGTCCGTTTCGATCCCGAATAGGGGCAATTGCATACAACCCTAAACTGGGAATAATTTGATAGAAGAAAACGGGAGACCAACTCTGTTTTGGGGCATTTTGAGCATAACGATACCAATTTAAATCCTGGTTATTGACTGGGAACTGATAAATTTTGCGCTGAGGCTTCCCTATACTATCGACTGTATAGTAGTCTCGTTTCCCTGGGTCAGATATGTTTGTTTGCGCCCAGTATAACATCCCTTTATGTAAAGGTTCATCGGTTAAATCTTGCGCCTTTTTAACCAATTCTTCACTGTCCAACTTTCCATAGCTAATCTCTTGCCCAGTCTCGTCGGAAAACCGAATAGATCTTAAAAAAAGAGACAGACGAAATTGGTGTCAAAAATAAGGCTGTAAGGAGTCAATATTATTTAAGTCAAAGTCCCCTCTTTTAAGAGTTGTTTTATTCATTTTCAGGGATTCTTGAGGGATTTTGATATACAAATTAACTTTTTCTATAATTTCCCTCGAAGTATTATCTAATAATCGATAGGCTAAATTATCAACAGATGATCGACTGGTATTATAACCAAAATATTGAACCAGTCCAACGATAGTAACTAACTGGAGAAAGCAGGGAACAATTAAAACGACTTTTAGAGATATTTTTCGAGGTAATATTGTAGAAATATACTTCATGATCAACTCTTTTCCCTAAGCAACATTTTGATCAAGGTTGTGACATCCAGAACGAGCTAGATGACTTAGGGCGCAATCATTGGGTTTTAAGGATATTACTGCCCTGGCTCCATCACCTAAAAAAATAGGTTCAGATTAAGTAAGTTATTCCTTTTCAATTGTTCTATCTATTCTGTCATAATTATGGTAAAATTACTATATGATTAAGAGAGCCACTAGATCCCTTGAGTAGCCGATCAAACCGTCAAGAAAATCATCTCAACCTAGCTCGTGCTAGTATTCGACGATCGCTGGCCCAGTATAGCCCCTTGCTGCGTCAGAGTGCTACTGTGGCCATTCAACCGGAACTGAAAATACTCAATGCTAACCTGGAAAAACTCGATCAAAATGTGATTCGGATTGCTGCATTTGGGTTGGTCAGTCGGGGAAAATCTGCGGTTTTGAATGGATTAGTCGGTCAAAAAATTCTGCCCACCGGGCCCATTCATGGGGTGACGCAATGGCCGCGATCGGTGCGCTGGATACCCCAGGGGCAAAGTAAAGTACAAATCGAGTTAATCGATACACCTGGACTTGATGAAATCGGGGGAGAAGTGCGGGCAGATATGGCCAGGGAAGTCGCCCAACAAGCGGATTTAATTCTGTTTGTGGTGGCGGGAGATATTACCCAAACAGAATATGATGCCCTGCTGTTTTTAGCCCATACCCATAAACCGTTAATTTTAGTTTTTAATAAAGTCGATTTATATCCCGATCCGGACTTAGAAGCAATTAGTCGAAACCTGCAACAATTGGGGCAACCCCAAGAGTTAAAACAACTGCTAACGACTCAGGAAATGGTACGGGTGGCTGCCGAACCGATGCCTAGACAAGTGCGAGTGGAATTATCGGATGGTGAAGTGCGGTATGAATGGGAATATCCTGCACCGCAAATTGAGGAATTGCGGGGGAAAATTTTGCAGGTACTCAATCGTGAAGGGCGATCGCTCCTTGCTCTTAATGCGTTAGTGCAAACCCAAGCAGCAGAAGTTAGAATTGCCCAAAAAACTTTAGAGGTTCATCATCAACAGGCAGAAGCTCTGATTTGGCAGTATACCCGCTCCAAAGCCTTAGCTATTGCTGTTAATCCGATCGCCCTGTTAGACATTCCAGGGGGAGCGATCGCCGATTTAGCGCTGATTCGTGCCCTCAGTCGCTTATATGGCTTACCTCTGAACCGACATGAAGCTCGAAAACTCTGGAGAACCATGTTCTTAAGTTCTGGAGGGTTAGTGTTAGGAGAGGTGGTAACCATCCTCCTGGGAATTGGTAAAACTGCTGCTACTGTTGCCGGTGCAACTGGAGAAACTGCCGGTTTAACGGCTTGGATTCCTGGAGCGATTCTCCAAGGGGCGATCGCCGGTTATGGTGCGTATCAAGTCGGACAAATTACCCGCGTTTATCTCCAACAAGGCTGTACCTGGGGTAACTTAGGCCCCAGCAGTGTCATCCAGCAAATTTTACAAGAACTTGACTCTCAAGCCATCCTCTACCGCCTGCGCCAGGAAATCGAGTCTTCGTTAAACCTGTAGGAGGAATAAACTCCCCTACAATCACAATGACAACGCTTAAAGTTACAGGAGATCGCTCTTCTCCATCTCTGCAACAAAATCACTCAACTTCCAGGTTTTGCACTTTCTCAATCAGAGCAGTCAAGTTGCTTTAGCGCTATTTCCGTTGACGCAGGGAACCGACACCCAACGCACCCAAGGCTAATATTCCTAGAACAGAAGAAGGTTCTGGAACGGATGTTGGTTCAATAGATTTGCCATTGGTTGGAGATGACGCTGCTCCTCCTAAAAATCCAGGTCGGTTGGATATATTTTGGAGAAACAGGCCTTGACCGGTAGCCAAATCGATACTCAACTGTTTACCATCACCCGTATATCCCAAAAGAGTTTCTGGAGTGCTGAAGGCTAAACCAATCACATGGCCGTAACCAATAGAACCAATCTGAGCTGCTCTCCCATCTAGCTCAATTGACCACAAGCTATTTACTGAAGCTCCTCCTGATGTGCCTAAAAATCGACGATTTACAGAGTCAAATACAACGTCACCGGTACTATAAAATCCAGGAATAGCAGAGACCAAGGACGTTTGACCTGTACTCACATCAATCTCATAAAAACCATTACCTCCGGCTCCATATAAACGACCCTCATCTGTAAAACCCAAGGAAACCATATTAGCTCCCACTCGACCAATGGATGTCGATACACCGGTATCAGTATTAATGGAATACAAGTGGGAAGAAGTGATACCAAAGAGCGCTCCAGAGTCAGTGAGTGCAATATCTGTCATGAATGGGGTATTGCCAATGGTCTGGTATTCTCCAGTCACTTGGTTAATCAGTCCAACCGTGCTGTTGTTCCGATATGTTGATGCGTACATTAATGTACTTGCATGAGCGGTTTGTGCTGTAGCCATAGTGGTGCTGATACCTACGGCTAATCCGAGCAGTAAGTGTTTTGCATTGAATGAATTCATCATTTGTGACTCCCATACTGAGTATTTAACAACAGAAGCCATAGAAGCCTCTATAGAGTAGTCAGTTTTTTGGGGCTGATTTTATGCAAAATTACGGATTTTGTAAGAAAACGTTACATTTCGATCCCCCCTAACCCCCCTTAAAAAAGGGGCGAATCAGAAAAGTCTCCACCAGTAACAGGGCCAAGCTCAAATGCTATACTGTCATCCATCCCCTGCGATGAGAAACGATTCCCTATGACCATCGCCAAATCATCAGAACTCAAAAATTTCACTCTTCCTGACCATACCCAACTGCCTGACTCCGATGGTACTTTCGTGAAAAACTTTCAGGAGCATCCCCAAAGTATTTTACTGACAGATTCGATTCAATCGACACTCGATCGCCTGCACCCAGACCAATACTATGCGATCGGTCAAGATTGTGGCATCTATTGGAGGATGACAGAACCCCTAGAAAGAGGAGCAGAATGTCCGGATTGGTTTTATGTTCCTAACGTTCCTCCCACTCTTGAGGGTAGAGCGAGGCGCTCCTATGTGCTATGGCAAGAATTTATTCCTCCTTTAATTGCCATCGAATTTGTATCAGGAGATGGTTCAGAAGAACGAGATACCACTCCCCTATCGAAAGTGCAGAAAAAAGGGCAAAAACCCGGTAAATTTTGGGTATACGAACAAATCATCCGTCCAGCTTTTTACGCGATCTATGAAGTGCAGAAGGCCAGTGTAGAAGTTTATCATTTAATCGAAGATCGCTATGAGTTAGTGACTGCCAATGAGCGAAGTCATTATCCAATTCAGCCTATGGGTGTAGAGTTAGGAATTTGGCGAGGACAGTATGGAAATTTAGAATTACCTTGGCTGCGCTGGTGGGATAATCAGGGTAATTTGCTATTAACAGGAGATGAACGAGCGAGAATTGAACGCGAGCGAGCAGAAAGGGCTGAATTGGATTTAGAGCAGGAACGCGAGCGAGCAGAAAATGCTGAATTGGAGTTACAGCAAGAACGCCAACGAGCTGAACGACTTGCTGAATTGCTGCGATCGCAGGGAATTAACCCAGAACAGCTATAAATAACGGTTAAATTTGAACGGTTTGTGTCCAAGTTCGATCGTTATAATTCACCTGAATGCTAACGATTTCTTGGGGTTCTGCACTAAATTGCAGTTGTAATCCTCGATCTTGAGAACGGGATAGGGCGGTTAAGAGAGGATTTTGGCGATCGCCAAGTAAAACAAATGCTACTCCTGGGGGTAATGTGGCTCGCTCTCCACTTGGATACAATTGCAGACGAATATCCATCGATTCATCCACAGCAGTTTCAATTTCTACCACTAAGATCAAACTCAAATCGCCCACATCAATGGGTTTTGCTTGACGAAGGGTTACAGGAGATTGAGCCGATCTAAAGTTAAATCCCAGGACTAAATCGGAACTCAATAGCTCTTCTACTGCTTGCCATCCAGGGGGGATAATTCCCGTTAACCACTCTCCTAATTGAATCATGGGCGTTAAGAGATTAACTGGAGTGGAAGCAGAGCGTAAATTAAATAAATGCTCCAGTAAGGCTTCTAAGGGTTGCAACTGATCTAAATGCAGAGTTTCGTCCATAACTTGGGGGACAAAACCGAGGATTGTGACTTGGCGATCGCCCTCTGCTAGTTCCACAATTGCATAACCAATGCGATCGCACCAAACTTCTAAAGGAATCGGACAAACCGTATCTCCTTCGCGCACCGCTCGGCATTCTAATTTTCCCAAATTCACCACTTCCAGATCGGCTAAATCTCCACCATATCGCATCACCGGATTCCAGCTATCACTCGCTTCTCGATCCGTTTCTATGCCCAACATTTGCAGACAATCATCAACCCCTAAAACCGCCAACGTATTCACATAAACTTGCCTCACTTTTTCCGGTGTCAGTTGTTCCTGAGCAAACTGATTCGCCCATTGGCGATAGCGCTCTGGAATCGGAAGAATTAACAGATGTTCATCAATAATAGTAGTCATGTCTCAATTAAAAATTAAAAATTAAAAATGGGTCGGTTAGGACTGTTTTTCAGTTTTGAAACCTATTGCCTATTCCCCATTCCCTAAAAATACCCTTGAGATTGAGCAAATTCCCGCAAGCGGGGTAAACATTGACGAGAATAAAAACTGCTCAGGGTGTTTTTATCAACCTGAAATTCCTGGGCTAAGTCTTTCCAAGATGTTTCTGGGGGTAAACGGCGTAAAATTAACACTTGGCAGTTGACATCGGGGCGATCGCGCATATGAATCCGTCTTAACTTTCCCCCTGCATCAGTTTTGACCCAGTCATGTATCTCTTCCAACACCGGAGGAATCGGAGAAGGAGCCGGTAAATCATCGATCGGATCGTACACTTCTCCCTCAAAAGTCCGATAGGCTTGCACTCTAGTTTTTTGTTGCTGAAATCCTTCAATCCGGTTATCCTGCAATCGACGCTTCAAATAAGCATTAATCCAGGTAATAATTGTCCCTTTTTCAGCATCGTAAGCTGCCCCCGTTGCCGCTTCACAGAGGTTACGACAGACATAAAACCAGGTTTGTTGGAGAGCATCCTCATAGTGAGGAACCGCTTCTTTCCACAGTTTGCCGGAATGTTGAATCCATTTCACCAGTTGAGCCAATCCTTTTTGCCGTTCTAAACTCAAAGGAGGCTGGGCACAGGTTTCCTGGATTAACTGTTGCAGTTTGGCGAACAAGGGAGCCTTCCCCCCCGGCTGATTTTGATCCATTACACACCATCAAGGGTTTATCGTTTATCAGATGTTCCTAGTGTGTCATGAACCCTTCTGTTTATCTGTCATCTGTGTAAGGGCACTCACGGCATTCTGTTACAAATCTTCATATTAAATCCGCTTTGACCCTGGTCAGGCCGTTAAACCACTCGATACACTAGGATAGAATCAAAATGATTTACTGCACACCTTGACGTTCAATTTAGACACTAATGAGTAGCATCAGTCTGCAAAAAGGCCAACGAATTTCTTTAGATAAAGTCGCCCCCAACTTACAAGCCGTATTTGTGGGTTTAGGATGGGATGTAAAAGCCACCGATACCGGTTATGATTTTGACTTAGATGCCTGCGCATTTCTGTTGGGAGAAAATGAGAAACTCATTTCCGATAAGCACTTCATTTTCTATAATAATAAGGTGAGTCCCGATACCCATAAGTCCATTGAACATATGGGGGATAATTTGACCGGAGAAGGAGAAGGTGATGATGAAGTAATCATTGTCAATTTGCAAAAAGTGCCCCCAGAAGTTCATCGAATCGTGTTTACCGTAACCATTCATGAAGCCGAGAAGCGCAAACAGAATTTTGGTCAGGTAGAAAATGCCTATGTGCGCTTAGTGGATGTTTCTACTAAAAACGAATTACTCCGCTATCCTTTGGCCGAAGATTATTCCATTGAAACAGCGTTAATTATGGCAGAACTCTATCGCCGTGATGGACAATGGCGCATGAATGCAGTAGGTTCTGGTTATCAAGGCGGTTTGCAGGCTCTATTGGATCGATATCTGTAACTGAGGCTCAAAATTATGGGGATTAACCTAGAAAAAGGACAACGAATTTCCTTAGAGAAAATTGCTCCGGGCTTGAAAAGTTTGCTGTGTGGATTAGGTTGGGATGTTGTCGAATCAAAGGGATTATTGGGAATTCTAAAAAAAGAGGCCAATCTGGATTTAGATGCGTCGGTAATCTGCTTGGACGACCAAGATAAGCTGAAGGGAGTTACGGATTTAGTCTATTTTGGAAACTTGCGCCATTCTTCAGGAGCAGTAACCCATTTGGGCGATAACTTGACGGGAGAAGGAGAAGGGGATGATGAACAGATTTTAGTATCGCTAGACCAACTGCCGCCAGGGATCAAAAAGTTGGTATTTGTGGTCAATATTTATGAGTGCTTATCGCGAAAGCAGGAGTTTTCGCAAGTCAAAAATGCGTTTGTGCGCTTGGTTAACCGGTCGAATAATCAGGAGATTGCGCGGTATAATCTTTCGGGTTCCAATTATGCGGGAATGACTGGGATGATTATGGCAGAAGTCTATTTACAAGATGGACAATGGCAAATGGCAGCTAAGGGGGAAGGATTTCGAGTGAAAAATTTACAGGAAATAACCCAATATTATCGGTAGTTTCTAGGAGATCGCTACGGGCGGGGAGTGGATAATCGGTCATGGGTCATTGGTTAGTATGAGTAGGGAAACTAGGGGCGAAGTGGCGATCGCCCCTTTCCTCACCTTTGGGATATCATAACAGCACTTTGCTTGCATTATGAAACACAAGCTTGAATCCTCTCTCTCTATGTACCACAACCCTATTCCCTATTCCCCAGCGCCAAGCGCTGTATCTACTATCTACTATCAACTGCTATAACATAGGGTGCAACAGTTTAGAATCACTTCAAGCTCAGGAGGATTTTTAGTTGCATGATGAGTATCTTAGTATCTATCACATTAGGTTTAGTCTTGATTGGGATTATCATTTACGCGCTGATCGCAGAAGAGTCAAAAGGTGGTGAGTAGGGAGCAACAATGAGAGTTAAATTAGTTAAATTAGGAGCGATCGCCATTCGCTTAAGTTTATTTGCTTTTTTATTGGTGATTCTTTGCCAAACCACCACCCATAGCTTTGTCGCGAATAGACCGAAAATTGTATTTCAGTCCCTGCGGGAAAACAATATGTCCATCTATGTCATGAATGACGATGGTTCCTATCCTAAGCGCCTGACCCATATTTTACGGGATGATGGCTTACCGGCTTGGTCACCGGATCGCCGTAAAATAGCCTTTGTCTCCAACCGGGACTTAAATCGGGAAATTTATGTGATGAACGCCGATGGTGGAGATCAACGACGATTAACCATCAATCCCGCTTGGGAATTTTACCCCACTTGGTCGCCCGATGGAGAGAAAATTGCCTTTAGTTCCGATCGCAACGGGAATCAGGATATTTTTGTCATGAATCCTGATGGAACCAGGCAAACCAATATTAGCCATCATCCGGCAGTGGAGCGATCTCCCGATTGGTCTCCTGATGGCAAGCAGATCCTGTTTACGTCGAACCGCTCTGATGGCAAGAGTTTCCAGATTTATCTCATGAATGCAGATGGTTCTAATGTCATTCAATTGAGCGATCGTGAAGGCATTCACAACACCCCCGTTTGGTCTCCTGATGGAGAGAAAATTGCCTTTAGTTTTGAATCTTTTCAACTTAAACCCGGTTACTTTACCCGTGATGCCGATATTTATCTCATGAATGCAGACGGAACCAACCTCGTTAACTTAACCCGCAACCCAGGACGAGACCTCGAACCCACTTGGTCACCCGATGGTTTCAAGCTCGCTTTCCGCTCCACTCGCAATGGTTCCGATCTAATTTTTACAATTAATCGAGATGGATCAAACGTAAAACCCATTACAGAATTACCCCAAACCGGTGCAGCACCTGATTGGTATTAATGCTCATCCATGTGCTACTCTCCTTCTATAAATACCTATTGATAGAAGTCACAAACTGTAAAGATTTTATAACTTCAGATAAAAATCTTTATATATATAGCATGGTTTTTGATTTATACTTAGGAACTGCGTTTTTTGACGCAGTCACTCTTTAGAGTGATTAATCCCAACAACTAGGAGTTTTTCTGATGAGTAAAGCAGGGTTGAGCCAGAAAAACTTAGGTTGAGATTCGATCCCATAGAAACAAAATGATGGAAAACTTATACAATCTTATCTTTGTCATCAGTGAGTTAGCAGTCGTTTTAGTTGCCTTTATTGTGCTGCAATGGGCGATAAATTTCCTCTTCAAGAAAAGCTACCACTTATCATGGCTGAAAGACAAAAAAAGCCAAATTGATAGGCTTCGGAAATACTCGAAAAAAATCCTAGCATTTTCTTGGTTTTTCCTCAGTATTGCCATAGTTTTATCCAATGTCTTTTTGATTTATCGAGGTGAAAAAGACTTACTCAAGTACACCCTAGGATTGTTTCAAAATATACCCAAACAGTTATGGCAAACGACATTGTTTGGACTCTTTATTACCAGCGGTCTAGTTATCGTTACCTTTACCATTATCCGTTATCTTGATCCGGTTCTCAACCCAGCCGGTAAAAAAGTAAAAGAGTTTGCTGTTTTTGCTAAACTAACTGCTGTTTACGATCAAACCGATCCGTTTTTAGCAAACACCAAGTTTCATGCCACCAATACCCTTTGGCTGCTGACCTTATATCTCAGTGGATACTCTTTTAAGTTACCAGAAACACTCATAAGCTACTTGAAAACCCTATTGATTGGGTATCTCATTGTTGCTTTAAGTATCCTCATTTTGCAAGCAGCAACTTCGATTATTGATAGCCTCGATAATCTCATTGAATCTTATTTTAAGGAAGACAGCTTAGTCAGTCGCTATTATAGCAATCTTAAGCATTTAGTCCCCTTCGCTAAACGCTGTTTAGAAGCTGTGATTTATGTCAATATGGTCACCCAAGTCATTGGATTAATTCAGGCAATTACTGGGTTGACCAATATTGGAGAAAAACTGATTAATTTAATTGTCATTATCCTCCTCAGTCGTGTCTTTATTGAGTTGGGTCAACTCCTCCTTGAAGAAGTTATGTTGTCCGATCAAAGCTTATCAGACACGCAGAAGCAGCGACGGATGACGATTACGCCACTGATGCAAAGTTTATCTAAATACTTGATATACTTTGGTGCTGGTATTTTGATTTTAGATGTTTTTGAAATTGACCCCACCCCCATTTTAGCCGCAGCGGGTTTATTGGGTTTAGCCGTAGGTTTAGGGGCACAAAACTTGATTAACGATATGGTCAGTGGGTTCTTTATTTTATTTGAAAACTATTATTTAGTTGGAGATTTTGTGGAGACAGGAGACGCTTCAGGGGTTGTAGAAGCCATTGAACTCAGAACGACTCGCATTCGCCATCCTAATGGTCAAGTTTATATCATTCGTAATGGAAATATTGAAGAGGTTGTAAACTATTCTAGAGATTTTATCTATGCCGTAGTCGATATCCCAATTTCCTATGAAGCAAATGTCAAGAAAATCTATGGAATTTTAGGACAAGTTAGTGAAGAGTTACAAGCGAATCACCCCGAAGTTTTAGAACCCATTGACTTTAATGGAATTGAGGAATTTACGACCTCTCATATGATCATTCGCACCATGACAAAACTCAAGCCAACCAGTAACCCCAGAGGCATCCATGACGAAATTCAAGGAGTTGTCCGAGATATGATCAAAGAGGCTTTTGATCGGGCAGGAATTCCACCTTTGTTACCTCAACGGATTATTCGGTTTAAGTCACCAGAAGATAGTCAGATTAATTTTCTCAAACCCGATAATCCGTCTATGACTTAAATCATTGATCCTGTTGGAGAGAGAAACCCGATGACGATCGCGGAAATTTGGGAAAAATTGGTTACCTATCAGTTATTCAGTATCCCCTTACCTAAATGGATAATTGTCTTATTGATTCTGGTTATTGTTCAATTCTTACGGCAAGTCATTTCTAAACTGGTGATTCGTAAGATTGAACAAATAACAGCAGCCACAGAAACAACCTTAGATGATGAACTAGTCGAGATTTTCAAGCCTTCCTTTAGTTTGCTGGTTATCTTAGGAGGGATTTGGGCAATTCAGTTAGTTCTCTCTGAAAACCTGACCCCGAAACTTAATCAAACCCTTGATGGCTTATTGAGCTGGTTAGGGGTCGTAATTATGGCTTATATTATTTATCGAGCCTCCAGTTTACTCGCTGAAATTGCTTCTACAGTTATTATTGGTTCTGAAGGAGAATTTCAGGAAATAATTAGGCCATTTTTACCCAAAATATTCCAAACGGCTGCCATTGTTATCATGGTGATCAAAGCCGCAGAAATTTTCCTAGGAGCTTCCACAGGAGCCTTAGTTGGACTACTCGGCGGTGCCGGAATCACCATCGGTTTGTTACTCAAAGATATTCTCTATGACTGGTTTTGTACCTTCATTATTTTCTCCGATGGACTGTATCACCAAGGCGATTGGATTATGGTTCAAGGGTTGAGCGGATTCACTCAAGTGATAGATATTGGCTTTAGAAGTACCGAACTAAAAATTGGCCCCTGGGGTTCGACAGTAAAAATCCCTAACTCGAAGATGATTTCTGGCATTGTGGAAAACTGGACTCAAGTGGGAAGTAGTGGCGATCCCTTAATGTGGGGAATTCTACTCAAGCTAAGAGTTGATGGTATCTGTGCGAAAAAGACTCAGCGGATTTGCGAGCGTCTCCGAGAGATTGCACCTTCCATTGAAGGAGTGCATGCCAAATGCACGGTCTTTTTAAAAGAGATTGATGGCAATGCTCGTGTCTTTGATATCCGCGTTAAAGTACAAGACTTAGATTCTTACTATAACATTCAAGAGAGTTTAAATATTAGAATATTGGAGCTGATAGAAGAAGAAAAAATTCCCAGTCTCAATGTTCAATTGAGAACCGATCCAGAGAGCTATAACAAATTTGTGAATTCAGAGAATAATTAAGTAGGAAGTTGAGGCTCTTTTTGTTTCAGAATGACTAGGGCCATATCATCAAATACTGTATGTTGGCCAATATGATTCTGAACATTAACAATAATTGCCTGGCGAATTTCTTCAGCCGATTGGTGATGATGAGCTTGAACCACTTTACACAGTTTATCAATACCATAAAAGACTCTATCTTTGTTTTCTGCTTCGGGAATCCCATCCGTATACAAAACCACTACATCTCCAGGGTTGAGTGCGATTTGAGCAGAGGAAATAAATTGACTGATGTTAGCTTCTAAACCTAGGGGCAATCCTAAATCAATTGTATCAATTCGTTCAACTTCTCCATTGTATCGAACAACGATCATCTCTTCATGTTGTCCACTGAGTTGGATGATTCCATTGCTATAGTCTAGAAGTGCGAGCGTCATACTTTTATCAGAATTCATGCGCTCAATATTGTGATAGAGAGTGCGATTGAGAATCGATAGGAATTCTACGGGATCGGTTTGTTTACTTTCTTGCAGAGTACGGACAGCGGTTTGAGCCATAATCATGATGATACTACTTTCGAGTCCATGGCCAGTAACATCACCAATCCCAATTGTGAGGCGATTTCCCTCCACTAAGACATCATAATAGTCTCCACCCACATCTTCCGCCGGTTGCATACATCCAGCAATATCTAAAGTGGAGATCGCCCTCAACTCAGATGTAGAGGGTAATACCATCTCTTGCATCCGGCGAATAATATCCAATTCTGCACTTAAATACAAGTTTTCCGCCTTCAAACGTTTCAAATTGAGCTGAGTCCGTAAACGGGCTAATAACTCATCCTTAGCAATGGGTTTAGTAAGATAATCATTTGCCCCTACCTTTAAACCCGCGACAATATCTTGAATTTGATTTTTTGCCGTCAATAATAAAATGGGCAATTCTGTAATATTAAACTTTTCCCGTAATCGTCTCGTTACTTCATATCCCGTCATTTTGGGCATCATGACATCTAGCAAAACTAAATCCGGTTTTAATCCATTATCGATTAACTCTAACGCTTCTTGACCGGTACTTGCTTGGCAGATAGCATAGTCATTCAAAGATAAATGATTGACTAAAACTTGACGATTTACCGGTTCATCATCCACAATCAAAATTTGTGATTTTTCTTCTACTTCTACCTGATGTATCTCTTCAAGAGATTCCCACTTATCTTCTACTTTGAGTTCACTACTTGGGAGGGTCAAGGTTGATGAGTTGTTAGACACTTTACCAGATGAGACAGGTAGTGTAAAAGTAAATTTTGAGCCTTTATTAACCTGAGAACTAACACAAATTTTACCCTGATGTAATTCTACTAATTGTTTAGTAATTGCTAACCCTAATCCTGTCCCTCCATATTCCCGCTCTGTTGAACCATCTGCTTGCTCAAAAGATTCAAAAATCTTCTCCAATTTATCTTCAGGAATTCCAATCCCGCTATCAGACACTGAAACCGCAATTTCAGAGTTATGACTAGAAGATTTGAGCGCTTCTGCACTAACTTCTACAATTCCCGACTCAGTAAACTTAATGGCATTACCAACCAAGTTATAAAAAATTTGTTGTAAGCGATTTTCGTCCGCTTCTGCGGGGGGATAGTCTTTAGGGATATTATTAATCAGTTTTACGTCTTTCTGAGCGACTAATGGTTTCGATAAAGTCAAAACAATTTCAACAATTGAATGCAAATCGACAGGTTTGAGTTGCAACGTAATGGTCTGATGTTGTAACTTAGAAAAGTCTAAAATATCATTGACTAAGTTTGACAAGCGACGAGCGCTAGCAATAATGGTAAATAAGTTAGAACGAGTGACAGGAGAGAGTTCTCCCGCTACTCCATCCATCAAAGATTCGGCAATCCCAATAATTCCATTTAATGGTGTTCTTAGCTCATGGGATGTATTGGCTAAAAAGCTATCTTTCATTCGATCGAGTTGCTGAAGCCGCACATTTGTTTGATCTAAATCATCTTTTTGTTTTTGTAACGTTTCAAAAGATGATTTAAGTTTTTCGGACATGAACATAAAAGATCGAGACAATTCTGTCAACTCATGGGAACGATGAATATTTAACTGCTGCTCCCAGTCCCCAAGAGATATTTTTTTTGCGGCTTCATTCAAGCTTAAGATATCTTGGATAATCCATCGGGAAGTCATAATTCCCAATATAGTTGCCACACCTAAAGCTATGAAGCACAGTAAAATAGTCGTGCGATTATTTTCATTAATTTTAGCCATGAAATCAGATTCAGGAATAATCACGACAATCAACCAATCTAATCCATATTCGTCGCGATATGAAGTGACTTGAATTAACTGCCATTCGTCTCCTAGTTTGAATTTTAGCTGTTGGCTCCCTGATATATCGTTAAAATCTGGAAACTCATTTTCTAAAAATTTTGCAGTTGCTTGAATTAATGGATTATCCATATCCCTTGCTGGCAACCGTTGCGGTTTTTCTTCTCCTTGAATTAAAGGTGATGCATCTGTTGAGGAACCAACTAATAATCCATTCCGCTCGATTATAAATGTTTGACCCGTCTTACCAATTTCTAAAGTTTGTAAAAAGGTGCTGATCTCTAGCAAAGATAGATCAACTCCTAAAACCGCTTCTAGATTTCCATCTTCATTATAATAGTGTCTTAAGGCTGGCAAAGAGATCTTGGGGCGATTTGACCAAACGTAAATTTTCCCCCAACTCGGTTTATCTATATTTTTTCCTGCTATATACCAAGCCTTACTAAACATATCCCAATTGGGATATTGATCGTATATTTCTGTCCGATATCCGGCCTGATCCACATCCCAAATTTCATAGATTTTGTCCGGATCTTCTATGCTCCAATGGGCAGTTCTAACTTGACCATTCACGATATTTTCTGAACCACTAAAAAGACCTTTTGGTGTGGCTAAATAAATATAAGATATATTGGGAAAAAGTTGTATTTGTTGCCAAAAATGACGTTCTAATAAGGTCACCTCATTGAGGTCTAGTTTCCCCATTTCTAAGTCGTGAAGATTAATTCGATTGATTAAATGGGGATTGGATAAATAAGTGTTTAAATGATCGGTTATGCGGCTGGTGGTTTCTTGTCGTAACTGGGTTGCTAATTCTTCAATGGCTTGTTGACCATTACGATAAGACCAATATCCAATTAATCCTACGACTACAAATATTTGTACCAAGAATGGCACAATTAAAACTATCCTTAAGGGAAGTTTTTCAGATGCTTTATTAATCCATTGATTCAGCAGTATCGCCAATTGGATAAAATCTCCTTGATGAATGAATATTTACTGTCACATCTCATTTTGTCGATTCATTATTAAGATTTGTAACATTTTACCGTACTTGTTGTCACAAGACAGACAACTTTTGGGTAATTTGATTGGATGCACCCATCATGAAGTTATCTAATCCTCTGTTAGGTTTCTCCCGTTGGGCTAAAATTCGCCTCATTTTGGCTTTAAGTGATTTGGCTATACTGAGATCGGGATTGGCACTCAAACTCCATTATCTTAGTACTGAGGTTTAAATTCGAGTGTTAGAGGGTATTTATCATCATGGTAACTGCATGGAAGCGAGTTTATGGATACTGTTTGCTCTCGGATTAGGTTGGAGATCGATCCTTCCCTCTCCCCCCCATGCTACACTTTCTCGATGGGTAGTCCCCATTTTTACTCTATTTGGTCTCTCCGATCTAGTAGAAGTGCATACCGGAGAATGGTGGAAACCTGGATGGTTATTGCTGTGGTAAGGGCTGTGTATTTTAGGGATGTTGGTGTTGCTCAGGGTATATCGGGCTTCACGCTTGGGAATAGAGTTGTTTAGAACCCTTCAGCTTGGGTTGGGAGAAGTCAAGGAATAGGGAATGGAGGTAAGCCCTTCATTTTCTACCGACTGATGAAAGAGGTCTAATGTAGAGTTGAGAGACCATTTTAAATTCCATCTAAATATTCCAGACTTAAATCAACGCTTCAATCTGATCAACGGCTAAATCTTCTACATTTTTAAATACCCTTTGCGCTCCAGCACTTTCCAATCGTTGGGCATAGGCTTGGCTCCGTTCTGGAGTTTCTTGCACATGGGGCGGTAAAATGCCGATCGCCACCCATAACCGATCCGGTTGCTCTGCTCTTGCTCGCTCTACCGTCTTCATATCCGCCACCGTATCCCCCACATAAAATACCGGTAGTGTTGGATCGGAATCTAACTGTTCAATCACCTGAAATAATCCGGTTGGATCGGGTTTTCCTGGAGCATCTTCCATTGCCACTAACGCTAAATTCGACAGCTTTAACCGATACTCTAGAGCATATTTGGCTTCTGCCCGCGTTGCTCCACTAAAAAAGCCCCATAGAATCCCGTGGTTATTCAAGTCATACAGATAATCCGCCGTAACCAATAAGGGTTCATGGGTAATATATCCATTGAAATTCTGGCGATCGCTGCCTTGATAGCGAGATTGGAAAAATTCCACCAGTTCCTCATAGTTAAGTGCCACACTCTCCCTCGTGTGACCTTGACTCACCCAATAGCGATACACTAACTCTTGAGACGCTTCCCAATCATTGTTCCAAATTCCCTCATTTTTCAGCTCATCCATATCTGCTAAAGTGGGACGATACTGGTTATCTGTAAATTTCTCCACTGTATCGGCGATCGCTCGACGATAGGATTGACCCACATCTCGCAAAACCCCATCAATATCAAATACCACCAGTGCTTGTCGATCCATCACCTGATACTCCATGAAATTACCAGTCGATACAGTAGGGGTTTCGCTTTCACCACTACACCTGTGGGTATCCCACTATTGCCTTCATTATAACATTCAAATTCACTCAAATTATCTCGCCGTACCCATCCCCTAGCCTGACTTTGAAGCAATTCTACTTTTACCCAATTGTTTCCATATTTATCGTTAGCGATCGCCAATCCATCTCGATCACCTTGCAGAATTGAGACGCGATCGCCAGGACTACCATAATATCTCGTGTAAAATTCTGTGCCAACACCATCATAGATCCCTAGGTCATTTTCCTGGTCTTCTTCCCCTAAAATCGCCGTACAAGCAGAAATGGGTTGAGCTTGCACCGACTGACTTTCCAGTGAGATTACGGACAATAAGAGCAACAGACTAGCGGCGATCGCTCCTATTCTGAGCTTGGATTGTGCGTTCATAGCTTGATCCTGAAATCCCTTAATCCCATTCAATTCATATCCCTAAATTTTGACTTCCTCCACTTGGGTGATTCATGACCTTTGGCTAGCTTTCTTTACACTTCTCAATATTAACTGAAGTGAATCCTAGAAAAATCGTTCACCCGATCCGATAGATATAAATAAATATTGCACTCTTACGCAGTTGGGGCAAAAGTTCGGTACAACAAAAAAGTAGAGAGTGTACGAGAGAAACGAAATGGGAACTCTATCTGGAACAAATGGGAAAAACCTCAATTGGCAACAAATCCTCCTAGGCGCTCTAGGATTCTGGTTGAGTGCAACCCTCATTATCGATCTGGTAATTATGCCAGGTTTATATACGGCTGGAATGATGACTCAACCGGGATTTGCCTCGGCTGGTTATTCTATTTTTTGGATTTTTAACCGTGTAGAAACTCTCTGTGCCGCTTTAACCTTAACCGGCTTACTCGTTTTAGAAAATCAACATCAACTCTCAGACGCAAAACGCCATACTGCCCTTATCTTATCCGTTATTTTATTGGCGATCGCTTTAGTAGACACCTATGGCTTAACTCCTCAAATGAGCACCATGGGACTCAACTTAACCTTCTTTGAAACCGTGCGCTCGGTTTCCTCAGAAATAATGCCCATGCAAATGGGATATTGGGTCTTAGAACTGTTAAAAGTAGTCGGTTGTGGCATCATTCTCCAACTCTGTAGCCCTTGGAGTACTGCTAACAACTAAAGCAACAACAACTCAACTTAAAATATTCCAATCCATGACTCAATTACAAGGCTCTTAAAATGGCCTTGTTTCTTTTTTTGTCCTTATTCCCTGTCTCCTGTTCTCTATTCCCTATGTACAAGCAACGGTGGTTAGACTTACTGCATCATTATCGGGCGATCGCCGTCATCCGTTCTCCCGATCTGAAATTGGGGATGCAACTTGCCCATGCAGTCGCGCAGGGAGGAATGGGTTTAATTGAAATTACCTGGAATAGCGATCGCCCCGCCGATCTAATCGCCTTACTGCGTCAACAGTTACCCCACTGTACCATCGGCGCAGGAACCGTACTCACCAGCGATCAGATGCAAGACGCGATCGCCTGCGGTGCAGAGTTTTTATTTTCACCCCATACCCATCCCCCACTCATTGAACAGGCGATAAAAGCCCATATTCCCATCATTCCCGGCGCTCTTACCCCCACCGAAATTGTTAGCGCTTGGCAAGCAGGAGCCAGTAGTGTCAAAGTCTTTCCCATTCAAGCTCTTGGTGGTAGCCACTATCTTAAAAGTTTACAAGGCCCTTTAGGTCATATTCCCCTCATTCCCACAGGAGGTGTTACTCCAAACAATGCCCTAGATTTAATTAAAGCCGGGGCGATCGGCGTTGGGTTATCCACCCAACTTTTTCCTCCATCTTTAGTCAAAGCACAAAATTGGCAAGCAATTTCCGAAAACAGCCACCGACTCCTAGCACAATTACGCATGGATGATCGATAGTTCTTCAGGCAAAATAGGAATATATAGCAGTTAAGGAGTGGGTTAGGACGGTTAGGTTATTGTTTTAGCAATAGGCAATAGAAAGTGTCCTAACTCTTCCTTTCTCTGCTATAGCACTTGCTCTCTGTTTTGAGACATTACCCATTACTAGCGCATAGCGCTATAGCGATCGACTCTGCATCACTGCCATGAAAGCTATTATTCCTATCCTCACCCTCATTATTCTTGGAGCGCATGGTATTCAACCTATCCCCACCTTCGCCCAAAACCCCACCCTAGAAGAACAGACTCAAACCCTCAAAAACTCCAGCCAACGCTGGATCGAGGTTAACGTTGCCACCCAACGACTCACGGCTTGGGAAGGCTCCATTCCCATCTACAGCGTCATTATCTCCACCGGTAAAGCCTACCATGAAACACCTAGGGGCAGCTTTGCCATCCAATCCAAACATGAACTAGCACGAATGCGAGGAGATGGTTACGATTTACCCGACGTTCCCTATACTATGTACTATTCCGGTCATTATGCCATCCATGGCGCTTACTGGCATAATCAATTTGGTATACCCGTCAGCCATGGTTGTGTGAATGTCGCTGTCGATCATGCCCAATGGCTCTTTAACTGGACAACCTTGGGAACCCCCGTAATTGTTAAGTAATAGGAAATAGAGGAATAGGACGCTTCCTTCGACACTTCGGCTACGCTCAGGGAGCGACGACACGGGGACTCCATCATTGCCTATTGCCTAATTTTTAGTCGAACCCCCCTTCGGATGATTGAAATGACTAGGACGTTCCGAACTCCACTGCTGGCGTAAGCGCCGCAATTTCTGACTTTCCACTTGTGCGGCATGAATCTGAGCTTGCCAATTGTATTCGCCACCAATAAACACAGAGGGAAGATGCATCAAGTCTCGATCTTCAAATAGACTCATTAATACCTACCTAACGTAGAATCACTATAGAATCTCAGTCTATCAAGATTCCTCTGCTTGCGGTAGGGTGGGTAAAAGAACATGGATGGTTGTTCCTTTGTTGAGAGAACTCTCAATCGTAAATTTTCCGTCATATAAATTCACCAATTCCTTAACAATCGATAAGCCTAATCCTGAACCTTGTTGTTCATAGATTTTCCGATCGAATTGCTGGTAAGCACCGAAATTAGCGATCTGTTCTGCACTCATTCCCCGTCCGCGATCGCTAATCGCTAAATGATAAAAGTCCCCCTCTATTTCACCAAAAACTGTAATCTCAGTGCCCGGCTCTGAAAACTTAAAGGCATTATCCAGCAATTCTTCCAAGAGTTTAATAAAACCTTCCCGATCTATCCGCAGATGAGCGTCTTTTACGTTTAAAATCAAATCATCCATGCGGGATTTTGGCTGTTTTTTAGAAACCCCTACACTTAATTCTTTAATAATAAGATTCACATATTCTATTGACTTTCTTCTCAAAGAACTAAACCGTTTTGGGTTGGCTTTTGTTAACTGCAAATCAGTATAAAACAAGAAATTCATAATTAATCGATGGAGTCTTTTTTCCGAAATATTAATGTTTTCCAAAAGCTCTAAAATTTCTTGATGATCTAAATTCTCAAAATCGTGCTGTAAGAATTCTGAAGAAACCAAAATCCCATTTAAGGGAGTGCGGAGTTCATGGGGAAAAGAGAGGGAGATACTATGGCGCAGTTCATCTAATTTGATTTCGGCTTTTTCGGTTTGAACCTCTTGTTTTTTTAACCGAGTTGTAATGGCACTTAATAACTCAGTCCGCATAAATGGTTTGGTAATATAATCATCTGCTCCTAACTCCATCCCTTGGCGTTGATCAAATTTAGTGGATTTCGCCGTCAAAAAAATAAAAGGAATTGTTGCCGTTTGAGGTTGATTTTGGAGTTCTTTTAAAACGCCATAGTCATCCAATTCTGGCATCATAACATCACAAATAATTAAGTCTGGAAGATGGGCGATCGCTAAGTCAACTCCCTCACGTCCATGTTCTGCACCAATGGCCCAATATCGTTCTGCTTCTAACACATCTAATATAATATCCGGAACATCTGGATCATCTTCAATAACCAGTATTATTTTCATCACGAAACTATCCTTAATGATATAATGGCAGGGTTACTGAAAACAGACTTCCTTGGTCTGGTGAGCTTTCTACCGTAATCTCACCCTGCTGTAAATCCACCGCTTTTTTGACAATGGCCAAACCTAACCCTGTACCGGGTAAGTTGCCTACATTGTGACCGCGATGAAAGGATTGAAATAAATATCCAAGGTCTTCTTCCGGTATGCCAATGCCACTATCTTGAATTTGAAAACAAACTTTGTCGGTATTATACTCTATCCTCAACTTGATTTCACCTCCATGGGGAGAATATTTAATGGCATTAGAAAGTAAGTTTTCTAAAATCTGTCTTAATAAGCTTTCATCCAGATAGACTTCCAACGGTTCAGGGGTTCCGTCAGTCAAGAATTTCAAATGGTGTTTTGGAGTTAAACAACTGCTTGTTTCTTCTATCAAATTTTTACACAACTGATATAAATCAACTTTATGAGGATTGATCGGAAGTTTGTCCGAGTCTGACCTCCCCATGATCAAAATATTATTCAACAAACAATTCAAGTGATTAACGGTGATTTGAATTCGTTGCAAATATTTAAGTTGTTTAGATGAGTCCCACTGGCTTTGGTAATGCTCCAAGGCTTCAGCAGAAGCCAAAATCCGGGTTAACGGCGTGCGAAATTCATGGGAAGCCATGGCAATAAACCGAGATTTTAACTGATTTAACTCTTTTTCTCGTTCCCAATTTTTTCTCATATCTTCTTCCATGCTTTTGCGCCGAGTAATGTCTTCTACTGTGCCTTCATAGGCAATAATTTCCCCCCGATGATTAGTAATGACTCTGGCATTTTCACAAATCCAAATGATCTGGCGATCGCGCCGATAAATCTGGGATTCAAAGCCGATCACTTGACCTTGCTCGCGAATCAGTTCCATGAACTCTTGACGGCGATGGGGATCGACGTACATTTGGCTAATATCCGTCAGATCGGTCAATTCCTCTGGAGAATCATAACCATAAATATGGGCTAAACTCGGATTAACACTTAAATACTGTCCCTCTGGAGACGATTGGAAAATCCCTTCGATCGCGTTCTCGAAAATACTGCGATATTGGCGCTCGGCTTTCTCCAAATCTTGATAAGCCATTTCCAGTTGGCGACGACTCTTAAATTCGGACTGTTGCAGCCGTTCATAGAGATACACGGAAAAATCGCAAATCAAGCACACCCAAAACAGGATTAAGACCATAGAGACTTGCAAGGAGGAATCTAACACGGAGAAAAAAGAAGCCTCATGCTCCATAGAGTAGAACAGAGCATAAAATCCTACCGTTACCCCTTGAGCGAATAAATGGAGCCGCCAACGCACCGAAATCAAGGTTGCTTGGGTAAAAAAGGTAATAATTAACCCGGAAAAGTCGATTTCAGAGGCTGGATTTACGGTATTGGAGACGAGGGGGAATAGGGTAAGAGACCAGGAAAATAGTAGAAATAAGACATTCAGATGACGATGGGTGGACGCTAAGGGAAGCAGACGCAGACTGGTCAACAGGCTTAGGGCGATCGCCACTTGAGTCCCTAGCTGGTAATCCCATAAGGGTTCCTCCAGTCGCCAAAACCGCATCCCATTGAGGGTAATCACACTAAAGATGAACCCTAATGCAATCCATAACGCCAACTGCAAGCGCGCTTTCATAAACCGCTGTTGCCATTGCTGATAATGACTTAAACCTTCACAACCTAGAGGATTGACTAGCCCCCAGAACGGTTTCAATGGGGTTAAAGAACGTAAGCAATGGGATAAGTTTGGAATCATGCCATAGAAACCAAGAGAAGACTTAAGGAACAAAAGTCGGTACAATCCTAGGGAACACAGGTGGGGTCATACTAATTTTGAGTATCCACGATCGCTGCCCTCAAAAACAACGAGCAATGACTCAGTACAGTTCCTACTTTCATGGTATTACTAACCTACGCTCCCTCTAGAGTGGGCAAATCTTCAACCCAAACTTTAGCTAAACATCCTGGTGTTAGCCCAAAACTTAAGCCTGCTGACAGGGTTCCTCGCAAGGTACGCAGACGATACAGACGACTGTGGCGCTTCAAATCCTTCTGTTTAGGTATTTCCTTACCTGCGTCTATCCTCGGTACTTATCTATTTGCCACAGAAATCTTGATCCAAGACGGAGAAGTGCCACAATCTTTGTATGAGTGGGAAATTGCTGCATCCGAACCCACACCAGAACCCCAAGCCACACCTGATCGCTGGCAAGATGTGGAAAATGCGGTTAATCAAGCCACTTCTTTAACATCTACCGCACGAACTAAGGCTCAATGGCGTGAAGTAAAATCCTATTGGCAACAGGCGATCGCAACCCTCGATACCCTACCCCCCGATCATCCCCAGTTTACTCAGATTCCTAGCCTCAAAGCAGACTATCAACAGCAACTCGACACTGTTCAACAGACCCTCTGGGCCGATTCCACTCCTATGACACTCAACCACGTGATTCGTGGGAACCTCTCGCCTAAATCGATTGTACATTCAGGAAATGGTCTATTCTTCGCCCAAAATATGATGTATTCCCATACGGTCACCGTCTATGACCGGGAGTATAATTTAGTCGGAACAATCAGCGATCGCGTCGATTTAGAAGCCTTTGGTCATACCGAATATAGCGGACTCTTCCAAGGATCGCCCGTAGAAGCCGCCTTTTCTCATAACGGTCAATATGCCTGGGTATCCAACTATCAAATGTACGGCCCCGGATTTAATCGTCCTGGAGATGATGTCTGTCATCCCGATGCCAACTTTGACCCCTCCACCCTCTATCGTATCAACACCGAAACCCTGCAAATTGAAAACGTCATCTGGGTGGGATCTGTACCCAAATATGTAGCCACCACCCCCAATAACCGCCTGGTTCTAGTTTCCAACTGGTGTAGCTGGGACTTAAGTATCATCGATACCCAACAGAACCAAGAAATTAAGCGTATTCCCCTCGATGCCTATCCACGGGGAATTGAAGTGGATGCCCAATCTCAATTTGCCTATGTTGCCATTATGGGATCGGATAATATTGCCAAAGTCAACCTCAATGACTATTCTGTGCAATGGTTTAACCAAGTGGGAGTCACTCCCCGCCACTTAAATTTAGACCCCTTAGAATCCTATTTGTATGTCAGTTTTAATCTGGATAACGAAGTCGGGAAACTAGACCTCAAAACTGGAGAAATTGTTAGTAAAGTTTCCACTGGAAGTGCCCCCCGCAGCATGGTCTTATCTGATGATGGACAATTTTTATACGTAGTCAATTACCATTCCGATACCCTGAGTAAGATTCGCACTCAGGATATGAAAGTCCTGCAAACAGTTTCCACAGAAGCGGCTCCCATTGGCGTAACCTATGACCCCGAAACCCATCAAGTTTGGGTGGCGTGTTATACGGGAAGTCTGATGATTTTTCAAGATTAGACCACCATGGTAACCTCGTATGCTAAGGTTACCCAATAAAAAGATGAAATATTTGATTGTTGTATCAACTGATTAAACTATGATCCAATTCAGAACAAAGACTGTCGCCTGGGGTACGATAGTTGGGGGATTGCTCTTAGGGGCGATCGCCTGTCAACCCTCCAATACTCCAACTACTCAGAGTGAAGTTTCCTCCGAAAACACGGACTTACCGGGTACTGGAATAACGGTTCAATCCGTTCATACGAGTCTGTTAGAAGAACGGTTTCAAACTCAGATTGTCAATAAAGCCCTACAAAAATTGGGATATGAGACTCCAGAACCCGCAGAACTTGAAACTGCAACGATGGTTGTGGCGATCTCCAATGGAGATGTGGACTATACCACCAATCATTGGGAAAATAACCAAACCCAACTATATGAAAATAGTGGGGGTGAGGACAACTTAAACAAACTTGGAGTAATTGTCCCCAACCTTTTACAAGGGTATCAAATTGACAAAAAGACGGCAGATAAGTACCAGATTACCAATTTAGAGCAGTTACAAGACCCAGAAATTGCTAAACTTTTTGATAGTGATGGTGATGGTAAAGCCAACTTAATCGGATGTAACTCAGGTTGGGCTTGTGAATTGACCATTGAGCATCATTTGGACGCTTACGGCTTGCGAGATACGGTAGAAAACGATCAAGGGCAGTTTGGAGCATTAATTGCTGAAACCATCGTTCGGTATAATCAAGGTGAACCTGTCCTGTTTTATATGTGGACTCCATTTTGGGTCGGGAGCTTATTGAAACCTGGGGAAGACACCATTTGGTTACAAGTTTCTAAAACCGATTTACCAGAAGGACAAACGGAGTTAACTGAAGCAGATACAACGGCTGAAGGAAAAAACCTGGGTTTCCCAGTCGATCGCATGAGAATTTTGGCCAATAAGAAGTTTGTTGATGAAAATCCTGCGGCGAAAAAGTTATTTGAGGTCGTACAAATTCCGATTGAAGATATTAGCAACCAAAATAATCTGATGGAACAGGGAGAAGACCAACCGGAAGATATTGAACGTCATGTCAATCAGTGGATTGAGGATAATCAAGAGACATTTGATAGTTGGGTAGAAGAAGCCATGGCAGCTCAGTCTTAAACGGTGTGGATATCGGAGAAAGGCTAATTCTTATGCTAAGGATTGATCCCTTAAGATTGTAGGCTCAACTCGGGTAGACCAGGAAATAAGACCAACTCAACGTCCGCTAAGGCTCGATCGAAGTCATCATTGACAATTTGCACATCAAACTCGTCTGCGGCAGCAATTTCGATGATGGCACGGTTGAGACGGCGGGTAATTGCCTCTGGAGACTCGCTTTGGCGATCGCGTAATCTGCGCTCTAACTCGGACATCGATGGGGGCAAAATAAAGAGTCTCAGAGCTTGGGGAAAGGAGGCGCGAATCTGCCGAGCGCCTTCTAACTCGATTTCTAATAATACCAGTATTCCTTGCTTGATTTTTTCCTCGACCTGTTGGCGAGGCGTGCCATAATAATTACCAGCAAATTGGGCCCATTCCAACAGTTGCTCCGCAGCAATTAAATCTTGAAACTGTTCTGGAGTGACAAAAAAATAATCTTTACCGTTCACTTCTCCAGAACGAGGAGAACGAGTAGTCATTGAGACTGACAAATAAATATCCGGATGACGCTCGAGCAGCGATCGCACTAACGTCCCTTTACCCACCCCACTCGGGCCCGTAATAAGCACTAATTTTCCTGTCCCAACCGTTTGTATCATTCCCAATGTATTCTGAACGTTATCCTCTGCTCCCTTAAGATTCCCGATTACCCTTTTGAGACATCAGCCGGTGGGAAACGGTTTCTGGTTGAATGGCAGATAGGACAACATGGCCTGAATCCATAATTATCACAGCGCGGGTGCGTCTACCATAGGTGGCATCAATTAATTGTCCGCGATCGCGACAGTCGGCGATCGCCCGTTTAATCGGTGCTGACTCTGGAGTGACGATCGCAATGACTCGATTCGCATTAATGATATTACCAAATCCAATATTAATCAGTTGAACCATAGGGGGATAGGGGAATCGGGGACACGGAGACATGGGGAGATGGATGGGGACAAAGGGGCTGACGCTCCCTGAGCGAAGCGCCGCAGCCTAGCCGAAGTGTCGAAGGGAGCCGATTGATTCAGGATTCGATTTATTCTACATTGAGGGTAGAGCGTTTAACGCTCCTATGAGGTGCATGGTTACAGACTCTAACCCTGAGTACGATACCCATTCCCTATTCCCCATTCCTTAGCACGAAGCGCCCTATCAGCTATGCCTCCACGTTGGCCTCGAAAACCCGACCGTAACAACGATCCAGACTATCGCCGCTTAGATGACCGGATGAACTTTGCGCTCCATGTAGCGATATATGCCGCAACGAACTCCGGACTCTGGTTTGTCCATCAAATTAAGCCTGATACCCTCCTCTGGCTGACTTGGTTTAGCTTAGGCTGGTTGGGACTGTTGGCGATCCATGGAATCTTTATTTTTGCGATCGCCGACTACACGCCTTCTTCTAATCCCAAATAAATCTGCCAATTATTCCCCTCATCCCCCCGTCTCCTGCGGAAGAAGGGGGATTTAGGGCGATCGAAATCTACCGGATAGCAGAAGGAAGAGCGATAACGATTCATTCCCTCTAGCTATATTGATTACTAGAAGCCGCCTCAATCTCCAGATTAAACAACGTCTTCAGAGTTTCCATGGCTTGCTTGCGAGCTTCAATATCTTGTTGGGCCCGCAGTTGTACCATGGGATCGTGTAGAATTTTATTCACAATTCCACGGGTGAGCGCTTCAATCACTTCTTGGTGTTTCTCCGCAAACTCAGACCCCAAACGAGAAAGGGCTTTTTCTAACTCTTGCTCGCGAATCGTCTCCACTTTATGACGTAAACAATTAATCGTTGGTACAGTTTCCAGACTGCGCCACCATACCTCAAACGCTTCTACTTCTTCTTCTAATAAGCTTTCAGCTTCCATCGCCATTTGACGGCGACTTTCCTGATTTTGGGCAACTACTGCCTTCAAGTCATCCACATTATAGGGTTTGACTGAGGGTAACTCTCTCACATCAGCATCCACATTTCGAGGAACGGAAATATCAATTAAAGTTAAGGGGCGTTCTGGATTAACAATGGGTTCTAAATTGGCACGATTTAATAAGGGTTGGGTTGCTCCAGTACTGGTAAAAACCAAATCCGATGCCTGAACCACCTCCATCATTTCTCCCATGGGATGAAGCGCTAAAGAAGCCTCACTAAATTTATTGGCTAATTCTTCAGCACGCTGCATGGAGCGATTGACAATACTAATTTGAGTACCGCCTTTGGAGAGCAAGTGTTGTACCAACAAACGGGACATTTTACCCGCACCGATAATGGCAATCTTGCATTCTTCCAGGGTTTCTAGTTTCATTTGGGCAAGTTCAACCGCCGCTGAACTAATAGAAACTGCACCTGTACCGATGTTGGTTTCCGTGCGTACCCGTTTCCCCGCAGTAATAGCTTGTTTCATTAAGCGGTTGAGAATCCGACCCACACCTTTATACTGTTGGCCGAGTTTATGACCTTGTTTAACTTGCGATAAAATTTGCCCTTCGCCGAGTACCAAGCTGTCTAATCCGGCTGCCACGCGCATTAAATGCATAATTGCATCTTCATGGAGGAGAATAAACAGGTGAGGACGCAATTGGGAGAGGGGCAGTTGGCTATGTTCGGAAAGAAATTGGGTAACTTCCCAAACGCCTTGTTGATTGTCACGAATCACCACATAGATTTCTAAGCGGTTACAGGTGCTTAGAATAGCGACTTCTTCAATATGAGGATAGAGCTTGAGGGTGGTGATGGCTTGTTCGAGTTGGGGTTCAGGAATACTGAGTTTTTCTCGAACTTCAACGGAAGCTGTTTTATGGCTTAAACCGATAACTGCGACATTCATGGGTTAATGTTTGTTAAGGCAACTTGCTAAGATTTTGGGCAGATTATAAACAAAAGATGGCTTCAGTGAAACTGAAGACCCTATGGAGATAGAGTTTTAGGGTGTTCTAGTTCCTATGATTAAACCCCCTATCCCTCCATCTCCCCATCCCCCCATCTCCTAAAACAAGGGGGTTGGGGGGGATCTTACAGAGCAGAAACGACTGTAATTGAAAAGTTATCCTATTTTAATTGGATATTTTTGGGTGCGTCAGCCATATGAACGGTGTCTACAAACCGGGCAGTTTTGGACTGACTGGAAATAACCAGGCTATGGGTTCTGGCTCCACCATGGAAATAGCGAACGCCTTCCATGAGGGTTCCAGGGGTAATACCGGACGCGGCAAACAATACGGTTTCTCCACAGGCGAGTTCTTCAGCATTGTATACCCGGTCTGGGTCTTCGATGCCCATGCTGCGTAGACGTTCGAGATTGCTTTCTTTGCTTTCGCCAATTAAGCCGGTTTTCACGATTTCTGGATCGTAGATGAGTTGACCTTGGAAGTGACCCCCTAAGCAGCGCATGGCAGCAGCGGAAATGACTCCTTCGGGAGCGGCTCCAATTCCCATGAGGGCGTGGATGTTGGTTCCGGAAAAGGCACAAGAAATGGCGGCGGATACGTCTCCATCAGCAATGAGGCGAACTCTTGCGCCAGCGCTACGAATTTCGTTGATCAGGTTTTTGTGACGAGGCCGATCCATGACGACAACGACTAATTCTTCTACGGAGCGATCGAGACACTCGGAGATCAGTTTTAGGTTTTCGGTCGCTGATTTGCGAATATCTACATGGTTTTTGGCGGCTGGAGGAGCGGCCAGTTTTTTCATGTAGAAGTCGGGAGCAGCAAAGAGTCCACCTTTTTCAGAAATGGCAAGCACAGCCATGGAACCGGGTTGACCGTAGGCGACGAGGTTGGTTCCTTCACAGGGGTCAACAGCGATGTCAATTTCAACTAATTCATCGGGATTGCAGTATTCTTTGGCATCTTCGCGGGAGCAAATGCCGACTTCTTCGCCGATGTAGAGCATGGGAGCGTCATCCCGTTCTCCTTCTCCGATGACGATGCGTCCGCGCATGTGGATTTTGTTCATACGTTCGCGCATCGCTTCTACGGCGACTTGGTCAGCGGTGTTTTTTTCCCCTTTCCCCATCCAACGAGCAGAGGCGATCGCCGCTTGTTCGACCACTTCTATAATTTCTAATCCCAATGTGGTTTCAATCACAGTTTTTCTCCCTAGAGGTAATTCAGTGAAATGCTTATATTTAGCCGGTTTCAGTGTATCAGTCTATCAGAGTCTGGGGCCAATGTTCGATCGCAGTCTCTCTGAGATTATGTTAAGTTTTGCATCTTTTATCTCCGAGTCCACGGCTCTGAGACCAGTCGGAGTTCACAGAAGCCAGCTTTTGTGTAAATCTCCTATAATTATCGACAAAGACTCGCTTGAGCTGAAAACTACAGGAGCCATACCATGTCTGAAACTCAAGGAAATTCAGAATTATCTAAACCCGTGGAAACGGTGACTGAACAAAAAGAGGAGACCCGTTTTCTGGAACCTCTGCAAACCAAGGTCAGTAATATATTGGCCAGTTGGCAACTGAAAGTTGGACTGGTGGGCGCGGTTCTAGTGACGATCGCTCTAACGGTTTTCTTTTGGCAACATGAAGTGGCGGCTTTGGGTATGAGGCTCTGGTCATCACAGGCCGGCGCAACCCCGATTGAATGTATGGTTAAGGATACCAATGGCGATCAGTATGTCAGTTGTAGCGCGATTCTCAACGACCAGGTGGTTCCTTTGGAATGTGGCGCAAGTATTTTTAATGTGGGCTGTCGGATTAATTACGGTGCAGCCGCGATCGGAGCGCGGAAATCTAGAGATTAGAGAGGGAATGGGGAATGGGGAATAGGCAATAGGCAATAGGCAATAGGCAATGGGTCATGTCCCCCTATCTCCCCATCACCCCACCCAACAAGAGCGCTATCATAGTTACTCAAGAATATAAAGATTTGTAACATGATTGGCTTTTCCTCTCCTGGCTCCCAGAATCTGTTCAAAAAACTGCTATTGGGTAATGAACCCACCCCAGAATTACTGGCTATTTTGCTGGTGTATTTCGTGCAAGGGGTTTTAAGTCTGGCTCGATTAGCCATTAGCTTTTTCCTCAAGGATGATTTGGGTCTTTCTCCCGCCCAAGTGGCAGCGCTCACGGGAGTGGCAGCCCTACCTTGGATTATTAAACCCCTGTGGGGATTTATGTCTGACGGTTTGCCGATTTTGGGCTATCGTCGCCGTCCCTACCTGATTTTGTCGGGTTTGTTGGGGAGTTTGGCTTGGGTAGTATTGGCGACAGTTGTCGATAATGCAATCATGGCAACAGGGGCGATCGCCCTTAGCTCCCTTTCCGTTGCCATCAGTGACGTGATTGCCGACTCCATTGTAGTTGAACGAGCCAGAACAGAATCCACCAGTCAAGTCGGATCGCTACAATCTCTCTGTTGGGGAACGTCAGCCCTAGGAGGATTAATCACAGCTTATTTAAGCGGATGGTTATTAGAAATTCTGACTCCCCAACAAGTATTTGGCATTACAGCAATTTTCCCATTAATTGTAGCCATAGGAGCGGGGCTGATTGTCGAATCCCCAGAAACTGACTCTACTCCAGCATGGAATACCATCAAACACCAAGTATCGCAGCTTAAAGAAGCGATATTTCTCCCCTCCATCTGGAAACCCACCCTCTTCCTCTTCCTCTGGCAAGCCACTCCTTCTTCCGACTCTGCCTTTTTCTTTTTCACCACCAACGAATTAGGCTTTCAACCGGAATTTCTAGGTCGCGTGCGTCTATTTACCAGTATTGCTGGATTAATTGGCATTTGGATTTTTCAACGCTTCCTCAAAGCCGTTCCCTTCCGGCAAATCTTTGGTTGGAGTACCGTCATAGCTGTCCTTTTTGGCTTCACCCCGGTACTGCTGGTTACCCATACGAATCGACTCTTGGGGATTGGCGATCAGTGGTTTAGTCTAGGAGATAGCGTGATTCTCACCGTCATTGGCGAAATTGCCTTTATGCCCGTTCTCGTTCTCTGCGCCAAACTCTGCCCCCCTGGTATCGAAGCCACGCTGTTTGCTCTGCTCATGTCCATTGCCAACCTGTCCCATGTCGTTTCCCAAGAGTTGGGCGCTCTTCTCATGCATAGCTTTGGCATTACCCCCAACACCTTCGACAACCTTGCCCTGTTGGTTACTCTCACCAACCTCTCCTCCCTTCTACCCCTTCCGTTCCTGAAACTCCTACCCAGCGACAACACCCTCAGTACCCCACAAGTGGCAGACAACCCCATCCATCCTCTTTCAGATGAAGAGGACGATCCAGAAAAGACTAAACCCTTAGCAGGACTCACACAAGTTTCAAGCTAAAACCAGGCCTAAACGTTATTTGTAAGTGGTGTTTTATCATGGTTTTATTCCCAATTTCTGAAGAATTAGAAAAATCTAGAGATGCAATCCTTTATAGCCCAGACTTTGCTTTGCTCAGAACAATCCTTAAATCCCATTTTCCAAATTTAGGAGATAAAATATTTCTTTTGCACTGGATTCCAGAGCCTGACATGAATTTTTATACTTTATTAATTGATGGGGAATACCGGGTTGAAGTTCACCTATCAAAAGAGCCTAATGTCACCAACCCAGATTTTTTTGAAGTTACAACAGTGATGGAGTTTCTAAAACAGAAACCTAAAATGTCTAAAAGGTCACGACGAGAATTTGAGAGCGCTATTAAGCTTTCTAAAACAGAATGAGATGGCTGTTTAAGGGGCATTCAAAGCATGTCGCTCGATCTCCTCTTTTTTGTTTGCCGTTTTGTCTTGACATTCGCGATCGCTGAGGTGATACGGATCGTTATTGCGCTCGATTCAGCCCTATCAGCTCTCTCTTGCTCCTGACCTGCCACTTCTTCCGGCACAAATACGAAAAGTTAATGTTTCCACAGCAATTGCCGCTCTTGACTCTAATCAATGGCACAAATGAGCTTCCACGAATTGCTCCATCCTAGCAGGCAACGCTATAGTAATGGAGACTTCCTGACTTAAGGTTTAAATTCTTCCCCTTCATCTCCATCCTTTGATAACCTTATATGAATAATCTAGTCTACTACCACTTAGGAACCTGAATCATTAATGAATTCAACCATCACCGCGCTACCCAACCTCGATACTCAAATCCTGCACGAACAGCTCTCCGATATAGAAGCTAGAGATATTGTGCAATGGGCTGCTACAACCTTTGGCGAAGGTCTAGCCATGAGTACCAGTTTCGGCATTCAATCGGCTGTGATGCTCCATTTGGTCACTTCTGTTGTGCCCAATATCCCAGTTATTTGGGTAGATACGGGTTATTTACCTCCAGAAACCTATCGCTTTGCCCATGATTTAACCCACAAACTTAACCTCAACCTAAAAATTTACCAATCTTCCATGAGTCCGGCCCATATGGAAGCCATTTATGGCAAACTCTGGGAACAAGGTACAGTAGAAGCATTAAATCAATACGATCAACTGCGTAAAGTTGAACCCATGCAACGAGCGTTAAAAGAACTTAACGTCACGGCTTGGCTAGCGGGTTTGCGCCGCGACCAAACCGATCACCGTAAGAGTTTACAGTTTATTAATCGTCAAGGCGATATTTATAAGGTTCTACCCATTCTGAATTGGAATTCACGGGATGTTTACCAATATTTAGTTGCCCATGATTTACCCTATCATCCGTTGTTTGATCAGGGGTATATGACTGTTGGAGATTGGCATTCTTCTCGTCCGCTCAGTTTGGAAGATGGGCATGAACGCGATACCCGCTTCCAAGGTCTTAAACAAGAATGTGGATTGCATTTGCCCGCGACTGATGACGAGGCTCACAGTCTTGACTCTAGTAGTTTATAGCGTTTTGGCTAGGGAATAGAGACGGAGCAGGCAAGAAGCAATAGTGATTCCAATTATTCCTCTTCTGTCACTTTTGGAAAAAGGGGAATGATATCGTATCTAAGTAATCAGTTTAACGAGGTATAGTGCGTTTCCGCTCCTACATTGTTCCGGTAGAACATTCCCTGTTCCCTATTGCCTATTCACTATTGCCTATTCCCTGAGTAACAGAAGAGGGATAACTTTGCAGAAAATCACCTAAAACTTGATTAAAAGATTCTGGCTCAACTAAAAAGGCCCAATGGTTACCGGGGACTGTTTCAATTGTTAAATTCTGAAGATAAGTGCGGTACGGTTTTAATTGCCAGTTCGTGCGATTGAGTCCTTTTTCTGGAGTAATTAATACAGTGGGCAGGTCTAGGGGTTGTGTCAGTCCAGCAACTTGCATCACTTCTTTAAAGATTTCATTGCGAGCATCAATAGTGAATTTACTTCCCCAAGTGCCATCCGGTTTAGATTCGATACTGTTTTGAAAAACTTGTTGCTGTAAATCGCTCCATCCCCGATATTGTTTGAGGGTTTTGGCTTTGGTTTCGGCCGCCTCATAACTGCTAAAAGGGCCCATCCCTTGCAAGAAGGGCAAGACGCGATAGAGTAAGGGAAAAGTGACCTCAAAAAATTTAGGGATTTTATCAATAAAAAAGGGATCGACTAAGGTCATAGTCCGGAAACGTTTGGAATTCCGACTTGCCCAGAGAGGTAAAAATTTCGCGGAAAAGGAATGACCAACAATATGGGCACTTTCCCATCCCAGACGATCCATTAATGCTTCTAAATCAGTAATCAGGCGATCGAAGGTATATCCAGTTTTGGGTTTATCACTTTCTCCATGGCCGCGCAAGTCGGGGGCAATGCAATGGAAGTTTGGCCCTAGGGAGGCAGCGAAACTTGACCAAACGAGGGCATGATCGGCTAAACCATGCAATAACAAAACGGGTTCTGTACCTGAGCCATGCCATTGAAGGTAGGATAATTGTAGATGATCTGTGGAGAATGTATGACGAATGGCCATGTGATGCTCTCTCTAGATTTACGATAAGGTGCGATCGCTATGTTTAATCTTCCCATGGGATTGATTGCTGGTGCAACTTACCCGTTTCGTGCTTTGGCATTATTGGTGAATGAGCCTAAATTGCGCGGTTATGTGATTGTGCCCATTTTAATCAATATCTTGATTGGTATTGCGCTCTATGTGGGTTTAGTGTTTCCCGGTTTGGAACTGGTGGATACTCTGACACAGCAGTGGACGTTTCAGTGGAATCAATGGATCGCTAGTTTACCGATGTGGTTAGGGTTTTTGACTGGGTTCACGGTGGTTCTGCATTGGCTGTTAAATGTTTTGGTGCTGTTGGTGTTATTCCTGGTTACAGGCTTTTTGTTGGTTCAATTTGGGGCAATTTTAGGGTCTCCCTGGTATGGTCAATTATCAGAACAAATTGAGAAAACACGCCTGGGACAACTGCCGCAGATCAATACTCATCCGTTGGCGATCGCCCAGGATATTTGGCGAGCCATCCTGTTTGAGTTAAAAAAATTACTGTTGATGGCGATCGCTGGTATTCCCCTATTGCTATTTAACTTTATTCCGGCGATCGGCACGCTGCTCTTTAGCATCGGCAGTTTAACCCTAGCGACAACCCTCGTTTGCCTAGATTTTTTTGATTCTCCTCTAGAGCGCCGCAAGCTTCCCTTTCGGCAAAAGTTAACCTTAGTTTGGCGCACGTTTCCCGCCAGTGCCACGTTTGGCTTAGTGTGTTTTGGATTGGTGAGTGTTCCGTTTATCAATATCTTAACGGTTCCCCTTTGTGTGTCTGGTGGCACTCTATTGTTCTGCGATCGCATTTGGCCCCATCATTTTACCCAAGAGCGATCGGATATAGCGCTTGGTACTAGGGAATAGGGAAATTCTAGTTAACACGCTCCATTGATTCTATTTGTGGAGTAGGAAGCATGGGTTGCTATTCAGATGCTTCCATTTCTGAAGGGTTATTCAAGGTTTCCAGGGGAGGAGATTCTATAGGTTCTTTTAAGGGCGCAGAATCGACTAAATCGGGAAATTCGATCGTCTCTTGAGCTTCTTCTTCTAACACTTCTGGAGTCTCGATTTCCTCTTTTATAACTTCGGGTTCAAGCGCTTCAGGTTCTGGAGTTTCAATTTCTTCTTCTACAGGTTCGGGTTCAGAAGGGGATTCAATCACTTCTTCTACAACTGGGGATTCAGGGGCAATCTCCAGAGTCTCTTCTGACTCTACAGCTTTATTGCCAAAGGGATTAATAGACTTAACATCAAGTTGGTTCCATTTGGATTTTAGGCGATCGCGCCACTGATTCAGATTCAGTTGCTTACGCCATGCTGGAGTTTCACTAACCACTTGTTCTGCTTCCTCTTCTGCTCCTGAAGATTCTGGTATTATTTCTTCTGGTTCTACCGTTTCTATCGGTTCTAACTCTGGAGTTTCTAGAATCTCTTCTTCTACGTCCACAGTTTCAGAAACCTCTTGTTCTATAGGTTCCTCGACTGGTGAGATGTCCAAAACCTCTACTTCTGTGGTGTCCTGAACGTCTTCCTCCACTTCCAGAATTTCCAAAATCTCTTCCTCTACCTCTGGAGTTTCAGGCACTTCTTCCTCAACTTCAGGTTCCGGAAGCTCTTCCTCCGCCGCTATTGGTTCTTCCTGCGGTTCTAAAACTTCCGTCTCCGGTGCAGCAGTGGACGGAGCGATATAGTTTGGATCGACAATACCTTGGGCCACTTCAGCACTAATTTCACCTCGGATGAGTTGAGACAGGGTATCCGTGACTTCAGGATCGTAGGTTACCAAGCGAGCCGTGGTATTGAAAACATTGTTAACCCGGTTACCCAGTTCATCTAGAATTTCCAGTTTGACCCAGTTTTTGCCTCGGTCAAATCCTTTCAGATACAGAGGTTCCCAGCGATCTAGGATAAACTCTTCTCCGTTTACCGATGCTCGAATCCGCCAGTCTAGAATATTGTCCTCTGAATTTTCTTGCGCGACGACATGCAGAGGCGCATTGGTGAGATAGAAATCTAACAGAATGGGTTCGGCTCCATACGTGCCGATGGGATTGCTATAGGTGAGCAGGGGAAGGTCAGGATTAGGGATTTGGTCTTCAGTTTTTGTAAAGATGTGAAACGTGGTTTGGGCGTAAGCACCTTCATTTTTGAAGCTCTCTCCCCAGGGAGTGGTGGCGAATATTCTAATAGTATGGGTTCCCGGATTGAGGTTGCTAAACCTAACCGGTTGGGATAGATCATAAAGGGTTGTATAGGGTTCGTTGTCTAGGGTCACTTCCAGGTGAGGTCCTAAAGCTAGATTCGGGTCTTTATATATAGGTAAGTCTTGAACGTCGAGTTTTAGGGTAAAGGTGGTGTCTTGGAGTGTTTGCTCAGGTTGAGGATTGAGGATTGTGACTTGGGGTTGGTAGGTTTCGAGAATTGGCCGTAGTTTTTGGATGGCTTCTGGGGGCGAGACTTCAGCGATTTTTGGGGAAATTTCCCGCTTGAGAGGATTGGAGATCCCGGAGGTGGGATTGGGGAGATTGAGGCTTCCTTGATCCCCACAACTGACAACTCCCAGGGATAGACCCAGCACTAACATGAGTCCTAAGAGGCTTGAAACCATGCGTTTTCCGATTTTCTGACGCAACACCGACATCCTTAATCCCTTGCACGTTAAAGTACAGCGCTATTTTATCACCAACCTGGAAGTCTCTAAACTGGGTCTGCTTCATTCCATTGAGTTTTGTAAATATTATTGATAGATTATTGACTTTTGTTCTGTGTTTTGAACAAAAAGCTATCTGAAGATTTAGCCCCACACTTGATGAAGGCAAATTTGAATTATTGTTAAGTAGCTTCCTCAAAGGGAAGACAAGTCCTATAATTCACAGTCAGTACACTACTTAAAACCGGTGACCTTCTGGATCGCTTGATCTTAGTGAAACCTTCGGAGCATCGGGATCAAAGAGAAAAGGCTATAAAAGGGCAATGTCCTGAGTGAGGAAATTAAAATTCCTCAAATTCAGTAACAAAGCTTTACATAGACCCACATCTTGAAAAAAAACCGATCTTGAACATCAAGAAATCTAATCTTGAACATCAAGAGATAACCGATAGATCCCAAAACTGCTTTAAAGGGCCTCACAGAACTAACCCTATTAAGTAGTGCCTAGCGTTCTGTAATGACGCTACTTGTCTAAAGAGAGGAGAGTCTCAATGACAACTACCCCAAAGGAGCAAGAAGCAAAGGCGAGGGTGGTCGTCGATAAAGACCCAGTCCCCACTTCATTTGAAAAATGGGGCAAGCCGGGTCATTTTGACAGAACCCTAGCTAGAGGACCCAAAACCACAACCTGGATTTGGAATCTTCACGCCGATGCTCACGATTTCGATAGTCATACCAGCGATCTAGAAGACGTATCTAGAAAAATCTTTAGCGCCCATTTTGGTCATTTAGCCGTTGTATTTGTCTGGCTAAGTGGCGCTTATTTCCACGGTGCTAAATTCTCAAACTATGAAGCTTGGTTGAGCGATCCTCTCGGCATTAAACCGAGTGCCCAAGTGGTTTGGCCCATTGTCGGCCAAGATATTCTTAACGGTGATGTTGGTGGTGGATTCCACGGAATCCAAATTACCTCCGGGTTATTCCAACTCTGGAGAGCCTCCGGCTTCACAAACTCTTACCAACTCTACTGCACCGCGATTGGTGGGTTGGTGATGGCTGGCTTAATGTTATTTGCCGGTTGGTTCCACTATCACAAAGCAGCTCCCAAACTGGAATGGTTCCAGAATGTGGAGTCGATGATGAACCATCATCTATCTGTACTGCTCGGTTGTGGTTCCCTCGGTTGGGCCGGTCACCAAATCCACGTTTCCTTACCGATCAACAAGTTATTGGATTCTGGAGTAGCTCTCAAGGATATTCCCTTGCCCCATGAGTTTATTCTCAATCCCAGCTTGATGACGGAACTCTACCCCAGTGTAGAGTGGGGAGGTCTCGGTGGAATCCAGCCTTTCTTTACCCTGAATTGGGGTGCTTTCAGTGACTTTTTAACCTTCAAAGGTGGACTCAATCCGGTCACGGGTGGCTTGTGGTTGTCTGATACAGCCCATCACCATGTGGCGATCGCCGTCCTCTTTATCATTGCTGGCCATATGTACCGCACCAACTGGGGTATTGGTCACAGCATGAAGGAAATCCTAGAGGCTCACAAAGGCCCCTTCACTGGAGAAGGCCACAAGGGATTGTACGAAATCTTCACAACCTCTTGGCACGCTCAACTGGCCCTCAACCTAGCGTTGTTGGGATCATTGAGTATCATTGTGGCTCATCATATGTATGCGATGCCTCCGTATCCATACATCGCTACAGACTATCCGACTCAACTCTCCCTGTTTACTCACCATGTTTGGATTGGGGGATTCCTGATTGTCGGCGCGGGCGCTCACGCAGCTATCTTTATGGTTCGTGACTACGACCCTGCGAAAAATGTTGATAACTTGTTAGACCGGGTGATTCGTCATCGGGATGCAATTATCTCTCACCTCAATTGGGTTTGCATATGGCTAGGCTTCCATAGCTTTGGCTTGTATGTTCATAACGACACCATGCGTGCGTTAGGTCGTACCCAAGATATGTTCTCGGATACGGCAATTCAACTTCAGCCTATCTTTGCTCAGTGGGTACAGAATCTACATAATCTGGCTCCTGGTAACACAGCCCCCAATGCGTTGGCTAGTGTCAGTCCTGCCTTTGGTGGCGATGTCGTAGCTGTTGGTGGAAAAGTAGCTATGATGCCAATCGCGCTGGGAACAGCCGACTTCATGGTTCACCACATCCACGCCTTTACCATCCACGTTACGGTGCTCATCCTGCTCAAAGGTGTTCTCTATGCCCGTAGCTCTCGTCTAGTTCCTGATAAAGGAAATCTGGGCTTCCGCTTCCCCTGTGATGGTCCGGGTCGGGGCGGTACTTGTCAAGTCTCAGGATGGGATCATGTCTTCCTGGGTCTGTTCTGGATGTACAACTCTCTGTCCATTGTGATTTTCCACTTTAGCTGGAAGATGCAATCGGATGTCTGGGGAAGTGTATCCTCCGATGGAACCGTTTCCCACATCACTAATGGTAATTTTGCCCAAAGTGCAATTACCATCAATGGCTGGTTACGTGATTTCTTGTGGGCGCAAGCGTCTCAAGTGATTACGTCCTACGGGTCTGCTTTGTCTGCCTATGGCATTATGTTCCTAGCCGGTCACTTCATCTTCGCCTTTAGTCTCATGTTCCTCTTTAGTGGTCGTGGATACTGGCAAGAGTTGATTGAATCGATTGTTTGGGCCCATAATAAGCTCAAAGTCGCACCCGCGATTCAGCCTCGCGCCTTGAGTATTATTCAAGGTCGCGCTGTAGGGGTAGCCCACTACCTCTTGGGAGGAATTGTCACTACTTGGGCATTCTTCCTGGCTCGCATCATTGCAGTAGGATGAGGTCGAGAAGGACTTAAACATGGCAACGAAATTCCCCAAGTTTAGCCAAGACCTCGCACAAGATCCCACAACTCGTCGGATCTGGTACGGGATAGCTACCGCCCATGATTTTGAAACCCACGATGGCATGACGGAAGAAAATCTTTACCAAAAGATTTTCGCCTCCCACTTTGGTCATCTGGCAATCATCTTCCTGTGGACTTCTGGCAACCTGTTCCACGTAGCTTGGCAAGGTAACTTTGAACAGTGGATCAAAGATCCTCTCAATGTCCGTCCCATTGCTCACGCGATTTGGGACCCACAATTTGGACAAGCAGCGATCGATGCTTACACTCAAGCCGGTGCTGCTAACCCTGTAAACATTGCTTATTCCGGTGTCTACCACTGGTGGTACACCATCGGAATGCGGACGAATGGCGATCTGTATCAAGGAGCTATCTTCCTTTTGGTTCTAGCTTCGTTGATGCTATTCGCTGGCTGGTTACACCTCCAGCCCAGTTTCCGTCCTAGCTTGTCTTGGTTCAAGAATGCTGAATCCCGTCTGAATCACCACTTGGCTGGTTTGTTCGGTGTTAGCTCTCTGGCTTGGACCGGTCACTTAGTTCACGTCGCAATCCCCGAATCTCGCGGTCAGCACGTGGGCTGGGATAACTTCCTTAGCACTTTGCCTCACCCGGCTGGTTTGGTTCCCTTCTTCACAGGGAACTGGGGCGTATATGCAGAAAATGCAGATACGGCTGGTCATGTGTTTGGCACATCTGAAGGTGCAGGAACCGCAATTCTAACCTTCTTAGGTGGTTTCCATCCCCAAACTGAGTCTCTGTGGCTCACCGATATGGCTCATCACCATTTGGCGATCGCAGTTCTCTTCATCGTTGCCGGACATATGTACCGCACGAACTGGGGCATTGGCCATAGCATGAAGGAAATCATGGAAGCCCATAATCCTCCCAAAGGAACTCCCTTTGGAGGAATGATCGGTGACGGTCATAAAGGAATGTACGATACCTACAACGAATCGTTACACTTCCAGTTGGGATGGCACTTGGCTTGTCTGGGTGTTGTGACTTCCTTAGTCGCCCAACATATGTATTCCATGCCTCCTTATGCTTTCATGGCTAAGGACTACACCACCATGGCAGCGCTATACACCCATCACCAGTACATTGCTGGATTCCTGATGGTAGGGGCTTTTGCTCACGGTGCAATCTTCTTAGTTCGGGATTACGATCCAGAAGCCAATAAAAACAATGTATTGGCTCGGATGCTTGAGCATAAAGAAGCTCTTATTTCTCACTTGAGCTGGGTTTCCTTGTTCCTCGGTTTCCATACCCTGGGACTGTATGTTCACAATGATGTTGTGGTTGCCTTCGGTACTCCTGAGAAGCAAATCTTGATTGAACCTGTGTTTGCTCAGTTCGTTCAAGCTTCTTCCGGTAAGTTAATGTATGGAATGGATGTTTTACTGTCCAATCCTGACAGCATTGCTTATACCGCATTCCCCAATCACGCCAACTTCTGGCTACCCGGATGGTTAGATGCGATTAATAACAACTCTAACTCTCTGTTCTTACCCATTGGCCCTGGTGATTTCTTGGTTCACCATGCGATCGCCCTTGGTCTGCACACCACCACCTTAATCCTCGTGAAAGGTGCGTTGGATGCACGGGGTTCCAAGCTGATGCCCGATAAGAAAGACTTCGGTTACAGCTTCCCCTGTGATGGCCCCGGTCGTGGTGGTACTTGCGACATCTCTGCTTGGGATGCCTTCTACCTCGCCATGTTCTGGATGCTGAATACTCTGGGCTGGTTAACCTTCTACTGGCACTGGAAGCATCTGGCTATCTGGCAAGGAAATCTGGCTCAGTTCAATGAGTCCTCTACCCACCTCATGGGTTGGTTCCGCGATTACCTGTGGTTAAACTCCTCTCAGTTGATCAATGGATATAATCCCTACGGCATGAATAACTTGGCTGTTTGGGCTTGGATGTTCCTCTTCGGACACCTGGTCTGGGCAACTGGATTCATGTTCCTGATTAGCTGGCGTGGTTACTGGCAAGAGTTGATTGAAACGATTGTTTGGGCCCACGAGCGTACTCCTCTGGCGAACCTGGTTCGTTGGAAAGATAAGCCCGTTGCTCTGTCCATCGTTCAAGCTCGTGTAGTTGGTCTAGCTCACTTCACTGTTGGCTATGTCCTGACCTATGCAGCCTTCTTAATTGCCTCCACTGCGGGTAAGTTCGGTTAAATCCTTCTGGACTGATCATTAACTGATAAAAACCCCTCACCTTCGGGTGGGGGGTTTTGTTGTTGGATATAGCAGGGAAAGGGATAATCAAGGAATCAGGGTTTGAAGCTCCTTTTTCACAACATGACAGAAGAGGAATATAGCAGAAAAAACGAGAGTTAGGACATTGTCTATTGCTATTCGTGCCTATTGCCTCAAACCATACCTAACTGTCCTAACCAAGTCTTTCTCTGCTATATCATTGCTTTCTTAAACCCAGTTCGATCGCCTCAATCACAGACTCCAACACCTTCACTCGTGCATAAAGCTTATCGTTGCCAGCCACTATTGTCCAAGGAGCATTGGGTGTATGGGTGCGGCCAATGGCCTGATTCACTGCAACCTCGTATAGTCCCCATTTTTCTCGGTTTCGCCAATCTTCATCGGTTAACTTATAGCACTTAAAAGGATCATTCTGACGGGACTCAAAGCGCTGTAACTGCTCCTCTGGACTCACATGAAGCCAAAACTTAACTAAAACATACCCTGCATCGATCAACATGGCTTCAAATTCGTTAATTTCACGATAGGCTCTCCGCCATTGGGTATCGGTGGCAAAGCCTTCAATACGTTCAACCAAAACCCGACCATACCAAGTTCGGTCAAAAATACCAATTTTGCCGGCGGTGGGTAAATCTCGCCAAAATCGCCATAGATAATGATGCATTTTTTCCTCAGCCGTCGGTGCAGAAAAGGCTTTGACCTCATAACTGCGAGGGTCTAGATTATCGGTTAAGCGCTTAATAGCTCCCCCTTTTCCCGCCGCATCCCATCCTTCAAATAGGGCTAATACGGGCAATTTAGCCTTAAAAATCTTCAGTTGTAATTCTTGCAATCTCATTTGGGCTTTTTTGAGCCGTTTCTGATACTCTTTCTTAGAGAAGGAAGCCCTCAGATTGACCCGTGCTAGAAAATCCGGTTCTGTGGGTTCTAAATGCTTTTGGGGAGGAAGAGAAGGGGGAATGAGTTGACTTTGCCTACGATCTAGGGCTTCTCGCAGGGTAGCGGCTACGGTTTGTAAGACTTTGACTTGGGCCCAGCGTTGACAGTTGCCTTCGACTAATGTCCAGGGGGCAAACCCGGTGCTGGTTTGAATAATCATTTCTTCTGCCAGCATCTGATAGTCGTCATACCGTTTGACCTGTTGCCAATCTTCATCCCTAACTCGCCAGGCATTTAGGGTGTCTTTGGCGTAGGCTTTAAGCCGTTGCTTGAGTTCTTTTTTACTTAGATGAATCCAAAATTTGGCGATCGCACAACCATCATCGCTCATTTGCCGCTCAAAAGCGTTAAGATGGCGCATCAGAGCGGGAACTTGAGCTTCTCGAACACGATTAAATAGCCGGTCTTCAAGAACATGGGTATACCAGCTATGGTAAAACAGCCCAATGCTGCCGTAGTGGGGGATTTTTTGCCAAAATCTCCAGAGGACAGGATAATTTTTTTCTTCGGCGTTTGGTGGCCAAATGGGATGCAGTGCAAATCCTCTGGGGTCCATATACCCAATCACTTTTTTGACTAGAGCGCCTTTACCCGCGGCTGCCCATCCTTCAAGCACGATGATCATGGGTAATTTTTTTTCCCAACAGGCGTGTTGAAGCGATCGCAACTGTTGCATCAGATCTTCTATTTCTATTTTGTAGCGGTGCTTGTCAAGAGAGCGATCGAGATCCAGTTGCTTGAGCATTCGTGTATATATCCTTGTATGGTTCTGGTTCTATGATCTGCGATCGCGTCCTGATTCTTCCAATCCTTTGGCTTATTTTCAAATTTGCACCCATATCCCATCCTGGCCAACATGGAGGAATGACTTAATTCTTTTTACATATAATTTGATACGCTAAATCCATGGTAACTTAAGAGATTTCATCATGGAATATCACTCCTACAACACTCAATTCCCTGCTCTCACTTGCGCCTAACAAGGGGCTGAGTGCCCCTTGCCTCTTAATGATCGATTAGAGGAAACTTTAGAAAGAAATGGTTTCAGGATTCAGAATAGTTAACTTATTCATTTAAAGCGTCAGCTAAATTAGTTGCATTTTGTTCCATAATCGTCAAATACATAGTGGGTTCAGTACTGGTTGAACCTCCTGTTTCGATTGGATCAAATGTACTAACTTTAATTTTGAGATCTTGAGCTAGAGTTTCAAAGGCTTTAGTGTTTCCTTGCTGATCTTGGAGTAAGGCTTGAATCTGTTCGGCTTGCACAATTTCGATCAAGCGGCGCACATCTTCAGGAGAGGGATTTTCTTCCGGAATGTCTACCAAGAATTCAGCTCTGAGACCATAACTCTGAGCAAAATAATTGGCAAAATCATGGAAGGTGATAAAGGTTTGTCCGGCGTAAGGTTTCAGTTGTTCGGTAATCTGAGCATCTAAGCTTTTCAGTTCCTCGATAAAAGCAGCAGCATTTTGGGTATAAACTTCTGTTCCTTCTGGATCAGCCGCAATTAAAGCATCACGAATATTTTCGACTTGCTCAATTGCTCGTTTGGGATCGAGCCAAATATGAGGATCGAATTCTCCATGATGATGGTGACCCTGCTCGTGATCATGGTCGTGGTTGTGATCATGATCATGGTCGTGATCATCTTCGTCACCATGGTCGTGGTCATGATCATCTTCGTCGCCATGGTCATGATCATCTTCATCACCATGATCGTGGTCATCATGGTCTTGTTCTGCAAACTTTAACGGTTCAATACCGGAACTTGAATCAACGATGACTAAATCGGTATTCTCCGCATTGTTAATGAGGTCATCTAGAAAAAATTCTAGTTCTAACCCATTTTTAATCAATATATCCGCTTGGGCGATCGCCTGAACATCCCCAGGTTTAGCTTGGTAGTCATGGGGGCCGATGTTAGTTGGTAGTAATTGTATGACTTCTGCGCGATCGCCGGCCACTGCCTTCGTAAATTGGGTAATCGGCAAAAATGTGGTCACCACCTCCAAGTCGTCTTGCTCTTCCACAACGGCTGTATTTTGCCCTGTAATGGGTTCAGTGCTGGAGTTAGAAACACAACTGACGAGAGATAGGGCAGTGAAAACCGCGATCCCCAATTGACTTACTCTCTTTCCTGGAATGATCATGGACTTAAATTAGAATGATTATCATTTTATTTTAGCAGTAGGAGCGAAAAATCTTTCGCTTACTGGCACTCTTTTTCCTCAAACCCACGATTGCCGGTCACGGAAATTAGGCAAGAAAACTCTAATACACTCTCACCCGTTCCCTGATTATTGATAATCGTATTTCCTCCTCCTCCTTGAGAAGCCTTAACTACAATATTCCCATGGACTTGATTATTTTCAATTCTGACATTATTCATCCCACTTGCTCCTCGATTGGTATCGGCACTGACGTAAATATTCGATTTCCCAATTGGAGCAGGTAAGAGGAGATTATCCGCGATCGTCACATTGTCAATTTCAGGAATTTTATAAATGCCAATATACGCATTACCTTGATTTCCCCGAATCACTGCCCTCTTAACCGACGTTCCTCCACAACATTCTTGAATTAAAATCCCTTCTCCATCCACACTCCAATACCGATTATCCATAATTTGATGGCGATACACCTCATACTCATTTCCCTCAATAGTCACCTGATGTCCCGACCAATCAATCCCTCTATTTTCAAACGTATTAGCATTTCTGGGTTGACTTAATCCTGTCGGGTGAGTCCACACTTGTTTTCGCCGTTGATCGTGAATTTCATTGTCTTTAATCACCAATCCTTGACCGGAAGCTTGAATCCCAGAGCGCATCGTATGATAAATCCAATTATCTCGAATTGTAATTCCGTGACGAAATAATCCAGGTTGAGTCCTGGGAGTTTCTCCTAAACTGAACTGGCCAGAGCGATTCACTGCAATCCCATAATGGGCGCTATAATCGAAAGGGACACGACTACCTTGAGCATAAGTGATAATCTTTTTTTTCTTCAGTCCTTTGACTTTATATCCCGGTTGCTCATAAGTATCGGTAATCCGATCGTTGAGGCGATTATTGGCCACTAAAATATGTTCATAGCCATTAATTTTGAAATTAGCACTAAAGCGACTGGCAAACCGCATCCAACCTTCTTGAAAAGAGCGATCGGGTATTCGACTGTCAGGATAGGCAACATTATTGCTACGAATGCCAAATAGGATGATATTTCGATTCTTGGCTGAGTTCAAATCGGGTAGAATCTGCACTCCTGCGCGATTAATCTCTAAATAGACTAACCCTAGATCGCTATCCGTTTCAGGATGAGCAGTGCGAATCGTCTTAAATGCCGTATTGTTGGGAGTTCCTTCTCCCGATAGCTGGGGTTTATACTCAGGGAAAACCAAACGGGAGCGGGGTTGAAAGTCATCGGATTTTGCTTCGGTTATCTTTGGAGGCTCTCCGCGCAGAATAATTCTATTATCTAAAACCAGATCCTCGGAAAATTGATAGGTTCCGGCAGGAAAATAGATGACTCCTCCCCCCTGTTCCATGGCTGCTGCTTTGGCTTGCTCAAACTGGCGATCGCTGTTTTCTCCCGGAAAGTCGTTAATATTATACACGCATCCCCAAGGTAAGCGATCGCTCCAGGGATAAGCGTCTTGTCCATACCAATCGGCTATTGGATTAGTTTCCAGAACTGAATAATCCGCAGGACAATCGAGATCTGCAACTTGAATAATAGATACCGGTAAAGGCTCTAGATTAATACTTTCTGGAAATAGATTCAAAAATAGAATATAACTGAGCAAGCATAAAATAGCCATCCACCCTATGCTAAAAACTAATTTCTTGTATTTCCTCCAGAATTTGCGGTTCATAAATTTGACCGTTTTCTCCCCTCAACACTTCCGCTGGAAACATTTATAATCAATCAACACAGTTCGTCATCTAAAGGATGACAACAAAATCCATTTCTCCCTAACTTCTTGGCTTGATATAATGCCTGATCGGCAGCATTAATTAGAGACTTGACAGACCAGTTATCGGATGGTATTACACTGCTAATTCCTAAACTCAACGTTACATACCGAGCGATTTCAGACTCCTCGTGTATAATCTGCAAATCAGCCATTTCTTTCTGTAAACTACGAGCTACATCGCATGCTCCATTCCGATTGGTACTGGGTAAAATTATAGCAAACTCTTCTCCACCATATCGAGCAACCAAATCCCCTGGCCTTCTCGCTGCTTTCGTCAATGCACCAGCAATTGCAATCAAACAATCATCCCCTGACAAATGCCCATAAAAATCATTATATTTCTTAAAATAATCTACATCACACAAAACTAAGGATAGGCATTTTTGTTCCCGTTTCATTCGCAACCATTCTTTTTCTAATACAGAATCAAAAACGCGTCTATTCGCTACCTGTGTCAATCCATCTCGATTAGCTAAACGTTCTAACTCTTGGTTCGCCATTTCTAGTTGTTGATACAATTTTGACTTTTCTAAAGGTGAAGCTAATTGATTAACAACTGCTTGAATTAAATCCACCAAATAATCTTGGCAGTCTTCAACGCTTAATTTATAAAAGACCAGAATCGCCAATACTGTTTGGCTGGCAACAATGGGGACACCAAAAACTGATTTGAATTCTGACTTTTCAGCCAATTCTTTACCCACACATAAATCATCTAAATCATTACAACAATCATGAATCCATTCTGGTTTTTGAGAGGTCCAAATTCTACCAGGCAAACCTTGATTAGGAGCTAAGGTGATCTGGCCACTTTTTTCTTGAAACTCTTGAAATTTCTCTATTCCAGTTTCTAGACAAGGAATATAGGTTAACAAAGTTTCCTCATGATTAGGAATCCAGGCTTCTGCATAATCCCACAAGATATGACGGCAGACTCGATCTAAAACTTGAGAAATAGCTAACTTGATGTCAAAAACATCATTGATTATTTTGGTGACATCTAGCATTAAACTCATCTCTCCTTGAGTTTTCTGCAATTGTCTATTCTTGATCTCTAGAAAATTATTGTTGAGTTGTAATTCTCGTTGTAAATCTCTTAATTCCAGATGATGTTTAACCCGGGCTAAGAGTTCCTCCATTTGAAACGGTTTCGTCAAATAATCGGCTCCTCCCAGTTGAAAGGCTTTAGCCTTATCCATTCCTTCTTGAAGAGCGCTCAAAAAAATGACTGGGATATCAGAGGTTTTGGGATTTTGCTTCAATTCTTGACAAAAAAGATACCCATTCATTTCCGGCATCATGATATCTAGAAGAATTAAATCAGGCTGGAAATGGTCAAGACTGGTGAGTGCAAATTTACCATTAGCAGCTAAACGAACTTCATAACCTTGCTGTTGCAAAACGGTTTTCAGTAGTCGCAGATTTTCCGTAAAATCATCAACGACTAACAGTTGTGGAGACAGGTTAGAATTAAAAGACTGAATCATGTTTTTATATAAGAGTTGTATAAGCTACAAAGTCCAACGATAAAGATAATTCTAAATTATCAGGCTCAATCATCAAGATTAAAGACATGTAAAGGGATAGAATTTAGCAACTGAGATTCAGAGGACTAAGGATCTTAATTCTCATGATATGGCATGTTCAAATAATCAGCCATGCGATCGCGCAAGGTGATGGGTCGCACGATCTCCTCCTACTTCACCTCTGACCCTAACCCCCAACTGTCAAAAGGGTTTAAAATCCAATCAGCACACCTGATATTCTCTCAAACCCTGTGACAACTCAACAGTTATCTCCAAAACTCTTAACCCCTCAAACCTGGCTCTGGCAAAACCATCGAATTATCTATACGGTTCAGGGTAAGGGTATTCCCCTTGTCCTACTCCATGGTTTTGGCGGGTGTGTGGGTCATTGGCGCAAAAATATTCCCACGTTAGCCCAAGCTGGATATCAAGTGTTTGCCCTCGATTTACTAGGGTTTGGAGCTTCAGATAAACCCCCCTTAGACTACTCGATGGATCTCTGGTATAGCCTGCTTCAGGACTTTTGGGCAACTCATATTCAACAGCCAGCCGTATGGATTGGTAATTCTATTGGCGGACTGTTGAGCTTAATGATTCTAGCCCAAACTCCAGAGCGGGGAAAGGCTGGCGTTTTGATTAACTGTGCTGGAGGATTGAACCATCGTCCTGAAGAACTGAATTTTCCCTTACGGATAGTCATGGGAGCGTTTACCCGTTTGGTCAGTTCTCCGGTTACTGGACCGTTTCTGTTTAATCAGGTGCGGCAAAAACACCGCATTCGCAGGACGCTCCATCAAGTTTATATGTCCTCTGAGGCCATTACGGATGAGTTAGTAGATTTACTCTATCAACCCTCCTGCGATCCAGGAGCACAAAAAGTCTTTGCTTCGGTATTAACTGCTTCTCCAGGGCCAAAACCAGAAGAGTTATTAACCCAGGTCAAACAGCCCTTGTTAGTCTTGTGGGGCGAAAATGACCCTTGGACTCCCATTAGTGCAGGTAAGCTGTATCGTCGTTTGGCTCAAACCCGCGCAGATGTCGAGTTTATCTCGATTCCGAATGCGGGCCATTGTCCCCATGATGAATATCCGGATTTAGTAAACCGGCTGATTTTAAGGGGTTTAACTCAATTTTGAAGTCAGAATTAGAGGGCAAAGTGGTGTATGCCTAAAAAAATAAGAGAACTAAAGCAGATACTACAAAAAGCAGGATTTACTCTCTTATCCAAGCGTGGAAAAGGCAGTCATTCCTATTGGGTTCATCCTCTTTTGCACAATGCCCTCATTCTTTCTGGTAAAGATAGCCAAGATGCCAAACCTTATCAAGAAAAAGATATTAGAGCAGCGATCCAAGAAATAGAACAATTAGAACAAGAGGAGGACTTATGAAATATAGTATTATCATTCAATGGTCTGAAGAAGATAACGCTTATATTGCTAGCTTACCTGAATGGGGCAAATATGCTCGAACTCATGGCAATACTTATGAAGAAGCCTTACAAAAGGCGAAGGAAGTGTTAGAAGACTTAATTGATAGTTATCATCAGAATAATAGACCCTTACCCCCTCCACAAGTTCTCACACTCGCTATGTAGATCGTATGTTAGCCTCCCTAGAGACAATTTTTTCCCAATCCATACCTCTTTTTAATTGATATTACGTCATCTCTAACATTCTTTGAATGGGACGTAAAGCGGCTACCTGAATCGCTTCGGGTAGGGTGATTTCTGGAGTCCGGTATTTCATCGCCAAGTACAATTTTTCTAAGGTATTCAGGCGCATATGAGGACATTCATTACAAGCACAATTATTCATCGGTGGTGCGGGAATGAACTGTTTATGGGGTGCTTCTTTCTGCATTTGATGGATAATTCCCGGTTCAGTAGCCACAATAAAGGCTGGACTGTGACTGGTTTGGGCATATTGGAGTAAAGCAGTGGTGGAACCAATATGATCGGCATGGCGGAGTACGGGAGGTTCGCATTCTGGATGGGCGATGATTTCGGCTTCGGGATGCTGCACTTTCAGTTGCACGATTTTCTTTTCGGAAAAGGTTTCATGGACGATACAACTACCATCCCAAAGGAGGAGATCCCGTCCGGTTTGCTCCATGACATAACGCCCTAAGTTGCGATCGGGTGCAAAGATGATGGGTTGATGGCTGGGAATTTGCTTGACTATCTGAACAGCGTTGGAACTGGTGCAGATAATATCGCTCATAGCCTTAATTTCGGCCGTACAGTTAATGTAGGAGATTACCAAATGATCTGGATTTTGGGCCTTAAATGCAGCAAAGGCATCAGGTGGACAACTATCGGCTAGGGAGCAACCCGCATCGAGATCTGGTAAAAGTACCAATTTATTGGGGTTAAGAATTTTGGCAGTTTCGGCCATAAAGTGAACCCCAGCAAAGACAATGACTTCTGCGTCAGTATTTGCCGCTTTGCGGGATAGGCCGAGGGAGTCACCGATATAGTCGGCAATGTCCTGAATATCGGGGTCTTGGTAGTAGTGGGCCAAGACAATAGCGTTGAGTTCTCGCTTGAGAGTGGCGATCGCCTCAAAGAGGTCGTCGGGAAGTTCAGAGACGCGAGTGGGGGAGGAAACAGCAGTAAACAAGGTGAATAATAACCTAAACTATTATTACTTTCAGTTCTAATTATAGTTTATTTCACTAAAAAGGGTAGGGTGGCCAACGCCCCTACCCAATTAGGGAATACTGATAACTCCCGAAACTCTTAAGCAAGAACGGTTTCTGGGATAGACCAGCGATCGACCGTTTTACCGATCACCGCCAATTCTTTCATCAGTTCATCGAACTCATCCGGGGTGAGGGACTGAGGTCCATCCGAGAGTGCTTTCGAGGGGCTGGGATGAACTTCAATCATTAAGGCATCGGCTCCTACGGCGATCGCCCCTTTCGCCATCGCAGGTACATGCTGAGACCAGCCTGTACCATGGGACGGGTCAATCATTACAGGTAAATGGGTCAGCGTCCGCAAGACCGGAACTACAGACAGATCCAAGGTATTGCGGGTGTATTGACGGTCAAACGTGCGAATTCCCCGCTCACACAAGATCACTTGAGAATTTCCCCCAGCCAAAATATACTCAGCCGCCATTAGCCATTCCTGAATGGTTGCGGACATTCCTCGCTTGAGTAAAACCGGCTTATCCTGCGCTCCGACTTTCTTCAGCAAGGCAAAATTTTGCATATTTCTGGCACCAATCTGAATCACATCAGCCACTTCTGCCACTGCATCGAGATCGGCCGTATCCATAATTTCTGTAATAATACCTAAGCCGCTCTTGTCCCGCGCTGCGGCCAGTAGCCCTAGGGCACTTTCTCCATGGCCTTGGAACGAATAAGGTGAAGTTCTCGGTTTATAAGCGCCACCGCGCAGAAATTTAGCTCCTGCGGCCTTAACTCGCAAGGCCGTTTCAATGATCATCTCCTCCGTCTCCACTGAACAAGGGCCAGCAACTACAACGATAGGATGACTTTCGCCAAAGGGAACATCACCTTGAGGCGTAGAAACTACCACATCCGAGGCTTGACCATGACGATATTCACGACTGGCACGCTTAAAGGGTTGTTCGACACGCAATACTAATTCAATCCAAGGACTCAATTCTTGAATTCTCTCCCGGTCTAAATCTGCTGTATCCCCAACTAAACCAATGACCACCTTGTGCTGGCCCACTATTTTTTCTGGTGTTAGGCCCCAAGTTCCCAGTTCATCACTGACTCGGTCAATTTCTGCGGTTGGTGTACCGCTTTTCATTACTACAATCATGGTTGATATCCTGATTCGATAGGGTCATTCTGAATACTTATCTTGTTTGACCGATCGCCACGCGGCGATCGTTCTACCTAAATTTTGGGTAAAGTCCTGCCAACCGAGCAGAGTCCCTACTCGATTTTCATCCCAAGAGGCCGAGAGTACCCCATAACTTAAACCGAGGACACCCAGGCCAAAAAACCCCATACTCACCAACACCACGGCAATATGAGGTAAATCAAACTCTGTTTGGGTCAAAATCCAATAGCTGATCGCAAACGTTAACACACCTAGGGCCGTAGGTATGCCGGACAACAAAGCCATGCGCTTAATCATCCGCTTACTTACAGCTTCGGGAATCACCCGGTCTTCCTGACGAATTGGAGTTCGTTTCTGCGATCCTTGAGAGGACTTTGATTCCCTGGAGGAGGATGAAGGGGTAGAACGATTTTTTTTACGGCTGGTTTTTGGCTCGAAAGGCAATCGTTCCTTAGCAACCGACTCACCCTTTTGAGCGGGTTCAGGGGACATAGGCAATTACTCTAGCCTCGGATACTCAAACGACTAATTAACGCTTTGTAACGGTCTTGGTCTTGTTTGTTAATGTAACCTAACAAACGCTTGCGCTGACCAATCATTTTCATCAGACCTCGCTGAGAAGCGTAGTCTTTCTTATTCGATTTTAAGTGGGCACTTAAACGGTTAATCCGCTCAGTCAAAACAGCTACTTGCAGATCCGCTGAACCGGTATCGGTTTCGTGAACCTGGTACTCAGCCATTATTTGATGTTTTTTGGTTGGTGTGAGACTCATAAGGTGTTTTGTTGGTATAATCCATCAAAATTCAGCAATTTTATACTATAACACAAAATTTCAGTGTGATCCAAGCTTCCAGTCAAATCAACCCGTTACCCAAGCCAATGGGAAAGGTCACGGTTAATTAACTCTTGCAGCTTGAGGATATCTTCACGATAAAATTCAATGAGTTCTTGGCGTTTTTCCTCTGACAGAGGAGGAACCTTTTCCTGGGATTGATTTAAGTTCATTAGCCCTTGGCGAAAGCCTTGAACCACGCTTGTTGGCAATAGATTATTTAACACCTTGGCTGTTGTTTTTCGCAAAGGGTTAGGAGTATTGAGGATTTTGTTAAAGGTTTGATTTTTGGGCAATTTAGCTACCTGTGCTCGTTTAGAGGTATCGGGTTTATACGTTTCATCCACTCCAATGAATTGATAAATACTTCTCATGAATTCCTGGGAGTCTTTGCGTAAATCATCATACAATAAAACCCGAGTCTGATGTGCATCAAAATTATCAAAGAAATAGCTTAGATGTTCTCCATAAAAACCTTTTTTTAGAGTAGATGATTGCTTGCCTTTTTTGACAATCTGTTCAGATAATCCCCTCGGGTTACCAATCGCATCGCGAATATGCATCAAATAATCAGAATAGGCGCGATCGGCTGGATTTCTTAAAATAGCAATTAATTTAGCATCAGGTACATAACGCTTAATCTGTTGTGTTGTAATTTTATAGTTAACCATATAGTTAGGAGACGCTTCACCAATGGCGATTTCATCAGTTACTCCTTGGAATAACTCACAATATTTCTCAAACGTATCAATTCGTTGCTTCTGGTAAGGAAGAGGTGGTCTATCTTTAGGGTCTTTATTCGGATCTTTGGAAAGAAAGTTGGTTTCTTTCCGAGGACTCATGTAAACTTGAGGGTGCTCTTTCAGATAGTTATACACCGAAGTTGTTCCTGCTTTCTGAACACCAATAATTAAAAAATTAGGCAACTTAACTGATGAGTTCATGGAATCACCTCTTGAAAAATAAGACTTAACTCAACCAACTAATGGCTTCCCTGATCCAATCTTCTGCCTCTTGAGTTTTCATCAGATTGGGTTTCTGACTCAATGCACCTAACGCTTGGGCGATTTCTTCCTGGTTATATCCTAAAGCGAGAAGAGTCATTTCCACATCTTCTTGCAAAGCTGAAGGAATGATACTAGAGACCGGTAGAGCGACTCCAGATGTATCTCGCCATTGGGATAACTTGTTTCTTAACTCTAGCGCAATACGTTCGGCTGTTTTACTGCCCACCCCAGGAGTGCGTACCAGTTGTTTAATATTACCCGTAACGATCGCCTGCACCAAATCGGACAACCCCAGCGTATCCAAAAGAGCGATCGCCAATTGCGCCCCAATACCACTGACTCCCACCAACTGGCGAAATAGATCCCGCTCTGCTGAGGACGCAAAGCCATACAACAAGGGTTGCTCCTCGCGAATCATCAAATGGGTAAATACTTGAACCTCATCTTGACGCTCAGAGATCCCATCGCCTAATTGACGAGTCACTTGAATCTCATAACCCAAACCATTCACCTCCAACATCAGAGTCACACGATTTGCCGATCGTCGGTCAACTTGGGCAACGGTTCCCCTCAGATAACTGAGCATTTTGCTATCCCCTTGCGTGATTGAATCGCACAGCATAGCCTATGGTATTATCATACGGTGTTGTCTTACCAGCACACACAAAAAGCAACTCCAAAAGTCAACCTGACTGGAGAGCCCACCTTGGCTCCTGCTTGCATCCGTTCCTGTAAGAAACAATAAATGTATGAAAGAGCAATCCCCAACCCATAAAATTTATAACCCTTACAGAAAAACGATTTCAGATATCCAAGTGGAGTTGTTGTTGATGAGTCCGGAAAGAGAAAACGGGTGGACTTAACTAAGATTTTTCAAACCTCAAACCCCATTATTGGCGTGGTTCATCTTTTACCCCTACCAACATCATCGCGGTGGGGAGGGAGCCTACAAACCGTCATTGCTAGAGCCGAACGAGAAGCCACTGCCCTAGCATCAGGCGGAGTCCATGGCATCATGGTAGAAAACTTTTTTGATGCCCCCTTCACAAAAGATCGGGTCGATCCGTCTGTGGTGAGCGCCATGAGCCTAATTATCGATCGCCTAAAAAACCTCGTGACCTTGCCCATTGGAGTCAATGTCCTGCGCAATGATGCTCATAGTGCCTTGGCGATCGCCTCCTGCACCGAATCGGCATTTATTCGTGTTAACGTCCTCACCGGCGTAATGGCTACCGATCAAGGATTAATTGAAGGTAAAGCGCACGAACTCCTACGCTATCGGCGCGAACTCGGAGCAGACGTGAAAATCTTGGCAGATGTCTTGGTCAAACATGCCCACACCCTAGGAGAGCAAACCCTCGCGTCCACTCTTACAGACACGATTGAACGAGGACTGGCTGATGCCATTATTCTATCTGGGCCAGCAACCGGCAGTCCCCCTGATATTACAGACCTGAAATTGGCCAGCCAACTCGCCCAAGAAACCCCCGTATTTATCGGCAGTGGAGCAGATTGGCAGAATATTGGTCATCTATTCCCCCATGCTGATGGCGTGATTGTCTCCAGTTCCCTCAAACGCCATGGGCATATTGAACACCCCATTGATCCCAACCGAGTCAATCAATTTGTGGAAGTTGCCCAACAGAGTTTAACCCCAAACTAACCTAGATTAAGTGAATCGGTGGAAACTTCCAGCATTGAATCCTAGTCCACATCCACACTTCTCAAACCCCTATCTATGGAGGAACACCTGTGAACTCTTCCCGAAAATGGATTCCCAAAGGATTAACTCTTTCCCTCTTGTGGCTCGGCCTATGCACGGGTGGATTATTATTTCTAGGAGATTTTAATCCTTTCACCATCGGCAGAGCTGCTCAAGCTCAATCCTCAAAAGCTGAAAACCAGCCAATAGAAACAGCTTCAACCCCAGCGAGTTTAGCTCTAGCCGAGCATCTCCAGCGCATTGGCGCTAAAATGTATGGCGCTTATTGGTGTCCCCATTGCCATAGGCAAAAAGAACGGTTTGGACAAGAAGCTGTCGATCGCATCCTGCTAGCTGAAAGTGAGCCGGTTTATATCGAATGTTCTCCAGAAGGGCGAACAGCTCCCCAAGCACAAATCTGTCAACAGGCAAACATTACCGCTTATCCAACTTGGATCGTTGACGGTCAAAAATATGAAGGCAATTTATCCTTAGAGGAGTTGGCCCAATTGTCTGGATATCAAGGTTCACAGGATTTTTAACTGTGGAAAATCGGCTGCACCTGAACTGAAGTCAGGTGGCAAGCCTAGGATTTTTATAAGGGATATGCCGAAAACCCTGTGAATTCATCGACGGGATGAAGGGCCAATAGCAAGTTTTAACTTGCCTGTTAGCTTTTGTCATTCTAGGACGGGGGCTGTTAGAATGGCAGGGGTCAATGACCCACCCGCGACGCAGACGAAACAGAAAGCCTTAACGTGACGAAATCGAGTTCAACTCGTGGCGCAGAGAGCTGCGGTAGACCGGGAAAAGAGGACAGGGCAATAAAAAGTATAAACTTTAAGAGTTTTAACCCTAGAATCAAACTTAAAATTGGAATTTCCCACTTGAGATTTCAACCAATAAGAACCGCGTGGCTCGCGGGGATAGTCTGTGGAGTGAACGTAAGACCGTAAAACTCACTAACGAGTGGAGGCAGTTGCTAAGAAGCAGAAAACTTAAATCGTGAGATTTAGGAATCCCCATGTATTCAGACCGGGGAAGATGTCAAGCTGCAATCGAAATATCTACATCGTTATTACTGAATTTAAGTTATGAGGCGTAGGCGTTCTAGTCCCTGGATTCATCGTTGGTCTCGACCCATTACCGCTTCGATAGCGACCGTTGGGGCGATTGAAACAGCGTTTTTAACCGTGGCTGAGTTCATGGGTAGCGCAGAAGTGGTTTGTCCGAACACAGGCTGTAAAGAAGTCTTGGGCAGTCCCTATGCAACGGTTTTTGGTTTGCCTCTCACCCTGTTCGGCTTTTTTGGCTATGCAGCCATGCTGATGCTGGCGATCGCTCCCTTGTTGATCAATCCCGATCAAAATAACGAACTACGAACCACCCTAGAGCAGTGGACTCGTTTCCTGATGTTCATCGCCAGCACGGTGATGGTCGTGGGGAGTGTCTATTTAATGTACATCATGGCCTTCACCATTGGAGCCTTTTGTCCTTATTGTGTGCTTTCGGCTCTCTTATCTCTCTCCCTGTTTGTGGTTACCCTCATGGGCCATGCTTGGGACGATATCGGACAATTAGCGTTTACTGGGTTAACCGTAGCCATGGTCACCCTGGTCGCTACCCTAGGAGTTTATGGGAGTGTCAATAATCCCCAAGCTGCCGCAGGAGCGCCACCCCAAATTACGACCACCTCTGGACCGGCTGAATTAGCCTTGATTGACCATCTCAATGAGATTGGAGCCAAAAAATATGGTGCGTATTGGTGTCCCCACTGCCATGACCAAAAACAAATGTTTGGCAAAGAAGCAGTGGATAAACTCAATTATGTTGAATGTGCTGCTGACGGCATAAATCCGCAAGTGGAACAATGTCAAGCTGCTGGCATTCAAGCTTTTCCCAGTTGGGAAATTAACGGTCAGATTTATGCTGGAGTGCTATCACTCAACGAATTAGCTGATTTATCTGATTATCAGGGCCCCCGTGATTTCCTACAACGGTGATTGGAATCACTCACCGAGTCTGGAAACTATCACACACTCCAAGAGCAAAAGCGCATATAAAGGATTTTGGTAGTCTCTAAAGGGTCGATAATCATGCGTTTACAGTTTAAGGGATGGGTTTTTTTTCATGCGATCGCCTTAACTCTCGGTCTAGGAGCGATCGCTCACCTTGAGCAACCCTGGCATTCAACCTCAGAGCGCAACTCATTGATTGAAAATGTAAATGCTAGTCCCTTAAAACAGACGATCCCAACCCCCTTCTCGGGAAAAGTTTGGAGTACAACTTTACCTCTCTAGTTCTGTGCATCTATATCTTTAATCAATGAATAACCGGATATGCCATCCTGCTTTTGTGGTCACTACCCTTCTCCTTAACCTAAAACCCGATCCGTGTCATATCCAATTTTCATCCCCGCTTTTTGGAATCGGCTCATCCGGCACTTTTTCAATCAACATCGAGTCATTTTTACCGCTTCTGGCATCACTCTCGCTCTCCTGACTCTACGCTTTTTCGGTCTATTCCAGATGATCGAATTACTGGCCTTTGATGCCTTCATTCGTCTGCGTCCTGCCTTACCAAAAGATGACCGAATCATTATTATTGGCATTGATGAACCAGACCTACAAAACCTAGGATGGCCAGTCCCCGATTCTACTTTGGCTACTCTCCTAGAAACGATTACTCAAAGCCAGCCTCAAGCCATTGGATTAGATTTATATCGGGATTTACCGGTCAATCCCGGCCATGAAGACCTTACACAGGTGATGCAACAGTTGCCTAACCTGGTTGGTATTGAACGGGTAGCTGATAAAAAAGCACCCAATATTCCTGCTCCTCCAGTGTTGAACCCCACAACCCAAGTGGGATTTAATAATGTTCTCTTAGATATTGATGGTAAGGTGCGTCGAGGATTACTCTATGTGCATACAGAAACGGTTCACAAAAGTTTTGCCCTTCAACTTGCCTTAAAATACTTAGATAAACTTGGTATAGAAGAAACGGCTGCATCAGTCAACCCCAAATACTTACAATTAGGCGAAGCTGTCTTCTATCCTTTGAAATCTTATGATGGAGCCTATGTCAATGCAGACGCGAGTGGATACCCTTTTTTAGCAGATTTTCGTGGTCCACGTGATACTTTTACAACTGTTTCTATTTCTGAGGTTTTAAATGGAGAAGTTGATCCACAGTTATTTCGCGATCGCCTGGTTTTAATTGGTTTAACTGCGATTAGCCTCAAAGATTTTGTTCCCATTCCCTACAGCAACCCCGATCCGGTTCCTGGTGTTGAAGCTCAAGCCAATTTAATTAGCTTTATTTTAGATTTGGCGACTGGAGAACAGACTACAATCCGAACCTTACCCGATCCTATTGAAGGCCTGTGGATTTTTGCTTGGTCAGGATTAGGCTCTATTCTCGCCTGGAAATTGAGAAGACCCTCACAATTAACATTCAGTTCAGGAGTCACCCTAGGAATCCTCTGTCTGATCAGCTATGTTCTGTTTCTGGCTCGCTGGTGGTTTCCCCTCATTCCGCCTCTGTTCGGCTTTGTTAGCTCATCCTTGATGATTTTGATTCATTTTGCCCATCAGGAAGGAGAACTTAAGCGCTCTACAGAATTTCTCCAGGGAATTATTAATACGATTCCCGATCCCATTTTTGTCAAAGATCAAAACCATCGTTGGATTGTCTTAAACCAAGCCTATGCACAATTAGTGGGCTATCCCTTGCAAGTGTTAATGGATAAATCGGATTATGATTTGTTTGCTCCTGAAGAAGCAGAACAATTCTGGAAACAAGATGAGAGCCTGTTTGTAACTCAGGAAAGCACCCAACAAGAAGAAGAATTTACCGATGCCGGGGGAATTCACCGAGTGATTGAAACCAAGCGATCGCTTCATCGGGATGCAGGGGGGAATTTATTCTTAGTGGGTGTGATCCGCGATATTACTCAACAAAAAGAACGGGAAGCGGAATTAGAGCGATTAGCCGAAGATCTCAAACGCCACAATGATGAATTGAAGCTCTCAGAAGACCAGATGCGCCATATTGCTAATCATGACGTACTGACCGGTTTAGCCAATCGTAAGTTGTTTGAAGAGAGACTGCAAGAAGCGCTCGTTTATGCTCAGGCCAATGAAAAAATGCTAGCGACCTTCTTCCTCGATTTAGATGGCTTTAAGAATATTAATGATACCTTTGGCCATGATATGGGGGATTTGGTGATTAAGGAAGTGGCTAAACGCCTGAAAAGTTGTTTGCGTGGAAGTGATACAGTCGCTCGACTCGGAGGAGATGAGTTTACAGTCTTACTACCCCAAATTCCCAGTCGATCTGTAGCTATTCGGGTTGCGGAAAAGATTATTTTGGCCGTGACTCAACCCCTAACTCTCAAAGGAGCGGATCTCAAAATCACTTTAAGTTTGGGTATTAGTGTATATCCTCAAGATGGCAAGAGTCTTGAGGTGTTGATCAAATCTGCCGATCAAGCGATGTACCAAGCCAAGATCCAGGGTAAAAATCAGTATTTTCTTGCGTCTTCCCATCAGAGCAATCCCTAAAGTTGTATCAAATCTTTACAATTAGAGCTTTAGGATTTCCGGGTTTGAGTGAACTGGTTAGAATAAAAGAATAAGGTTACGTAAATCCTCAGACTTGATTTTGAGGTGTGGCACTTAGAGCTATCGTAAGCCTTCTGAAGGTGAAACCGTATATCTACGGAATCTTCAGGATTGACCAATTGACAATATTTGTTAAATTCGGTAAAACTGCCAGTGAAATTGCCAGTATAATGGAAAGTAGGTCTCGCATTAACTAGGGTTATGGGTATGAGGACACCGTTAAGCCTTGACAAATACACAGCTCTCCTCCTAGCGGGAGCATTAGCGATCGCCAGTTGTTCACAACCAAGTTGGGCCAATTCCTCTGTTGATCGGGTTGATCCCCCCCATCAAGATGCGATTCAACTGCTCAAAGGGTACGAACCTCCTGACAATGGTTCTCCTGAAAGTACAGGAGACACTGGAGGGCGCTAACGCTCATACTCTACAAGGAGCAATTTCGCTGATTAATTGATAGATACCAGTAACCAGAACCTTCTAGCTAGGAAAGTAAGGATATTCCGACCCTAGTATTCTTGCTTGGCCAGGGAACTGAGGACACCTAACCGGGTTCGTCGCAACGGAATTTGACCGAGTAGGACTTAGAATCGTCAGCATCCTAGTATAGTTCAGGTGGTTTCCGGAATTCAGTAGCGTAGGTAACAGATATTTCACAATTGTACGCGTTTTTGATCTTTATTGAGTTCAATAACTTATCAATTGTTTTCAGTATAGCACGTTCTCAATTGTGTAACCAGGGCAAAAGAGAGAAAAATCCCAGCCTCTTGTGAATCTATGGACAAAGAGACTGGGGGAGAAAAAACTTTAAAAATTGATCCTGACCCTGAATCAGAGGATAGGATAGGTTGAGGAGTCATCTATACAATGATCCCAACCCCTTAGTTTCAGCAATTGTGCTTAGTCATAGTTACCGTTATTCACATTATTTTGTCCATAGACAAACGCTTCTGTGGGTTCAGTAACGGTGAACTTATCCAAATTGGCTTCAAGTCTAGCTTTTTGGCGATCGCTCAATCCAGGAATGTTCAGAATCTCTTCCACATTCCCATAAGGGCCATTGTTCACAATTTTGGTTGCTAAGACTGGATAAAATCCTTTGAGATCTAGAAAAGATCGGACACTAGAGTTATTCAAATCAATGAGATCGCCTATTTCCGCCAATTTATCATCGGCCTTATTGCGCACATTAGCCTCGGCCAAGATAGGCTGTACACTCGAAACTGTCCAAGCCCCAGCCGTAGCAGGTGCTGTATTAACGCTCATCAGAGTGGCAAGCAAAATCACGAAAGCAGAGAATAGGCACAGCAATCGTTTCATGGGCATCATTCCTCCTTTGTTAATCAGTTATTACTAAACCATGACACAGCCATCATTACCTATTATGGGACTGATTTGGCCCATTGATGCCATGCATCAGTGAAATTTAGGGGATTTAAGCAAAAATGCCTGCAATTGAGAAAACGAGCAGCCATAGGTAACAGCAGGATGTTCATACCCTTTCAGTTGCACCATATGTTTTTCAAATAGAGTTGGATTCGTTCCCACACTAAACAGATATTGATAAGTTGTTTTACCTAGGGCAATATCTTTCTGAATTTGCTTCGTACAAGATTCGAGTCGAAACGCCGCATTAACTGTATCTCCTAAAGCGGTATAATCAGGGCGATCGCCACTTCCCGTATTGCCCACCATGGCATATCCTGTATTCACTCCAGCTCCAATACGCATGGGTGATGGTAAAGGATACTCTTTGGCAAACTTCTGGGTCATCTGATGCAGTTGATTGAGAGCATAGAGCATTTTCATCACCTCCATTTGGTTGACTCCCTCCGTACCATGGAACCAAACCGCCATCACTGCATCCCCAATATACTTATCCACCCAGCTATCATACTTGCGGAGAATCTTGCCAACATTACGAAACCAATTGCCCATCATCGTTGATAAAGTGACATCATCCATCTGCTGAGTCAAACCGGTAAAATTGCGAATATCAACCACCATCACCGAAATCAACCGACGCACATGTAAAGCCGCCGTCACATGAGAATTCTCTTCTACATCTTCCAAATCTAAGGTTGGGTCTGGAACCGCCAAGGGATCGTGAAAGTGGGCCTCAGTCTGGCCAAACATCAAATGATCCCCATCTTGTAGGGTAACTGGCACATTCACCCGACGACCATTGACAAACGTCCCATTGCGACTTCCAAGATCAATTAAATAGACCGTTCCCGTGTCTGTATGTTGGATCATGGCATGATTACGCGAGATCCATGGATCAGACAACACGACGGTATTGTCTTGAGTGCGTCCAATTGTCCAACACTGATTGCCCGCTAATGAAAGATGGCGAATTGATGAAGGGGTTTTAAGGACAAGATAAGGAGGAGTATTTACGCTCACTGTGGACGGCCTCATTGCAGTTATGATGTCCCTAGATGCATCCTGACATAGTTTTTAAGATAAACGAATTCTCTAGAAGTTAAAGAAGTAAAGATCTAATTCTCCTTAGTTTCCTGTTCCTTGTACACGATCGATCATAGTCTCTGCTTTCCTAAATTTATGTTTGATCCGCTACCTCCTTCTAAACCTAATGTCCACCAAATTGCCAGCGAATTTTATCGATTGGGATGGATTGGTTTTTGGGTACAACTGGGTTTAGGAATCATACCCATTGTTATTTTGCTGTTTGTCTTGTTATTTGACAATAGACCGAACTCTGCACAAGCGGGTAATGCTTGGCTAGGTACAATTCTAGCCTATGGATGTTTATTAACCTTAATTTTTACGATTTATTGGTGTTTTCATTACACTCAATTGTCCGATCAACTCAAAAATCCAGAATTGCGCCCCTCTAAGGCTCAAATCCGTCGTAGTCTATGGATTGGGATTCTAGCCAATCTGTGTGGCATGACCTGCGCGATGATTGTGGCTCTCTGGCGAGTCGGAACCTTATTATTCCGGATGTTATCCTTGCCTCCTGGAGCCTCAACTATTTATACGCCCATGCCAGGAGCTGCGGTTGTTAATCCCGGCTCTATCATTGTGCCTATGAATATGATTGCCCTACAAGCGATGATGAATACGATCGCCGCTGAACTCGTTGGTGTAATCGTCACCCTTTGGCTTCTCTATCGAGTCATCCAACATACCTCCCCTGGAGAATCTTAAGTCACCCATCCTAACTCGATTGCGTCTCCAAAGGAGTTCCAGGTTCCAAATTCAGATCGGGAGTGGGTAGAATCACGTCATCCCCTGGTGTTAAGCCGGATAGCACTTCCACGGTGTCTAAGCCTTCTAAACCTAGGGTCACTTCTCGTTTTTGGGCGAAACCCTGCTCATCTTTGACCCAAACAAATGTCATTTTGCCTGACCTTTGTAGCGCCTCTAAACCAACCACCACTACATCTTGGCGTTGATCGAGGATAATTTCCACATTCACCTGGCTTCCCGGAATCAAAGTTCCTGTGGATTGATTGAGTTGAACGACGGCTGAGACAGTAGCCAGTCCACCTGGCGAGCCTTGAGAGTCGGAGACAGAGATCGCTTGGGGAGATAACGCCACGACTTGACCGTCATAAACTGGAGAATCCGGGCCAATAATCGTAATCCGAGCAGGTTGATTCAAGCGTACTTTGGCCGCATTCAGGGTAGATAAACTCAGCCGTACATATTCTTGGGTGGGGTCTCCAAGGGTTAATAGCTCATGTCCCCGTGTCACTCCCTCACCATTATTGACATTCACCCGTAAAACTATGCCATTAATGGGAGTAGTAATCAGGGTATCTTGCAGTTCTTGTTGAATTTTGCGTAACTCTAACTCTTGTCGTTGCAGTTGCAGTTGGATTCTGTTGACAGCAAGTTGGGCATTTTGCAGTTCAGAAGTGGAACTTGCGATCGCCGTCTGCTGTTGATTAGATTGTTCTAATTTCTGCCGTTCTAAGATGAGGGTTTCTGTTTCTACTGTTAATTGGGCCTCGCGCACAGCAATTTCAGCATCTCTGACCTTTCGGCGTTGGCTTCGCAATTGATCTCCAGAAATAAATCCCTTCTCCTCTAATTCCAGTAAATTTTCTAACTCTTCTTGACTATCGGCTAAATCGGCTTGTTTTTCCTGCACCTGCTGTTGGTGACGCTCTAACCTTAACTGTTTTTCTTCCAATTCCAACGTGTGAATCTGAAGTTGTCTTTGGGCCGTTTCTAACGTCTGTTCGGCTGCTTGCACCTTCTGTTGATCGTGTGCCAACTGAACCATCGTTTCTTCGATTTGAGTCAGTTGTGCTTGCAGACGAGTTTCTCGTTCTGGATTGCGTAACCGAATGATTTCCTCTCCAGCCTGTACCAATTCACCCACAGTGACTAACACTTGCTCGACTGTACTATCATCAGGGGCTTTGATCGTTTGTTCATCGCCCAATTCGACGATTCCACTCTCGTTAATTGTCTGCTCTAGTGAACCAGATTCAATGGCTGTCGTCGTGACTTTCACGGGTGAAGGGGTACGTTGAAGCATTGAGGTATAAGCCAGAAGACTGAAAACAGAAATTGCGGCGATCGCCCCCGATCCCATCAACCACCGAATTCCCTGTTTGTGTTGTTGTTTAGCCAAAATTTCCATCATTGTTAAGCATAGGTAGATGAATTGGCGATCCTGCTCCCTGTCGCCTAAATTTTCGGACTCAGGTAATCAAAGTCCCGTATGGCAATCACCTTGCTTAGTCTATCCAATCTCTAGCCGAAGATGCCAATTGACACACAGCGGTCAAACCATACTAAGCTGAAGAGAGGAGATACCGACGCTACTGAACCCACTTATGCAAATTTATCTGGATTATAGTGCTACCACCCCAACACGCCCAGAGGCGATCGCTGCCATGCAGGAGATTTTGCTCCATCAATGGGGCAATCCGTCCAGTTTACATAATTGGGGACAACGGGCAGCGACGGTATTAGAATTAGCCAGAATGCAGGTGGCTAGTTTAATTGGAGCCAGTTCTAGCGAGTCGATTATTTTTACGTCTGGTGGCACAGAGTCTGATAATTTAGCCCTGATGGGGATTGCTGGACAATATACTCAACCGCAACATTTAATTATTTCTAGTGTAGAGCATTCGGCTGTTGCCCAACCGGCCCAATTTTTAGAGCAACGGGGATGGAGGGTGACTCGTTTACCGGTGAATCGCCAGGGTAGGGTTAATCCAGCGGATTTAGAAGCGGCTATTAGTAAGGATACGGTGTTAATTTCAGTTATCTATGGTCAAAGTGAGGTGGGAACCTTACAACCGATTGAGGAGTTGGGAAAAATTGCACAAGCCCATGGCATTGTTTTTCACACAGATGCGGTACAGGTGGCAGGACGATTACCCTTAGATGTGGCCAGTTTGCCGGTGGATTTGTTGTCGTTGTCGAGTCATAAGATTTATGGCCCTCAAGGAACAGGAGCGTTGTATGTGCGACCGGGAATTCAGTTGTATCCCTTAATCGGTGGAGGTGGACAGGAGCGGGGATTACGTTCGGGAACAGAGGCTACAGTGGCGATCGCTGGTTTTGGGGTAGCTGCGGAATTAGCCAGTGAAGAGTTACCAGAGGAAATGCTGCGGTTAAGGCGGTTGCGCGATCGTCTGTTTGAGCAATTGGTGGATATTGAGGGCTTAGTCCCTACGGGCGATCGCTGTCATCGCCTACCCCATCACGTAAGCTTATGTTGGCAAGATACTCAGGAAATTACAGGCAAAACCTTAGTACGGCAACTGAATTTAGCGGGAATTGGGATTAGTGCGGGTTCGGCTTGTCATAGTGGGAAACTTTCTCCAAGTCCAATTTTAAAAGCGATGGGATATTCCGATCGGGAGGCGATCGGCGGCATCCGCTTCACGTTGGGTAAACAAACCACTGAAGCGGATATAGATTGGACAGCGATGGTGTTAAAGCAGATTTTGCAACGGTTGCGCTCAGAGTCTCCACGTTTGGTGAGAATTTGAGGGAAGGGAAGAGGCAATAGGCAATAGGCAATCTCCCCGCGTCCCCTTGTCTCCCTATCGCCCCATCCCCCCATCCCCTCAGTCCTCGAACCAGCAATCAGTTCCCAATCCAAGGGCACGCTGTAGGTTAAGAGTAGCTGCTAATCTGAGGAGCATTTTACGGGCGATCACTGTTTCAAAGACAGAAGAGAGAACCATATCCACTCGATCGGCTTGGCAAAACTCGATCAACCGGGAGGGAAAGCCTAAAATTGCGGGTTTAACAACCATAACTCCTGGCCATCCTGCGTGATAACAGTTTAGGAACTGTTGCCAGGTGGCGATCGATTCATCTAAAGCTAAAGGGGTTGGATACTCCTGAGAGAGGGCTAACATAGCCTCAAACTCAGATATCCCTAGAGGTTGTTCCAAAAATTCCACCGGCCGATCTGCACATGCTTGCAACCATTGATGGGCCTGAGTTTCCGTTAGTCCCCCATTGGCATCCAAGCGCAGTTTTATCCCATCTGGAAGCATCGATAAGAGGTCTTGAAAATCGTTCAATTCTTGGGAAATCTCTGCTACAGCTATTTTCCATTTTAATGTTTGATAGCCTTGATTCCAAATCGGTAATTGGAGATCGAGGGCGGCTTTTCCTGTCGGTAATAAGCCACAAACCTGAGTTAAATTAGGCGGCGCTTCCCAATTGTGTAGATCGATTAAGGCTGACTCAAAACCAAATTGACATGCAGGGAAACGATCGGGAATAGAACGAATCTGTTCATCGGTAATTTGACCACCAAACGACTGACAAAATTGTAAAGCTTCTGTAACACTTTCTGAACCAAACCCAGGTAAGGGGGCAATCTCTCCCCAACCGCGATCGTTCGATTCTTCTTCGTCGATCGGGCACAACTGAATCCAAATCCCTTGGCGATCGCGCCACACTCCATGATGGGTATGCAAGGGCTGTTTAAATGGACGGCAATAAGCTTGGATACTTAACCGATATTGATCGTTATTTTGAGAATTCTTAAAATTGATCCCCATCTGTCAATAAACTTGTTACTATAGATATAAGTTGTTTTTTCCTGTAATTCTAACTTAATTTAAAGCCAATTGTTATCCAATTATGTCTGATGTAAATTAGAGACTGAAACTCTTGACTTGCTGCTCTATTTGCCTTCTATAGCGTTTCTCTCTTCTTATGGAGTTCAGCTTGAAGCCTTACACCTTAAGCGATACAGACTATTGCTAGAGTGCGAAGCGCTATATTGTCTATTCCAGTTACCCAGTAAGACTTTCAACTCATCCTAATCCATATCAGTCATCAATTAGTACAAAACCAGATGGAAAACGATTCCTGAAGGTGATATCATAGGATAAAAAAGATAACCACATCAGTTGGTCAGGAATAAAACGAATCATTGCTTATTTTTATTCCCCTAATCTTGAGTAAAACTGCCATGAGAGAATTATCTTATTCCACCGCTCCCCCTGCCGTTTCTGCGGAGATGCCAGAACTACAAGTTGAGCCGAATTCGTTACAAAAAATAGCGTCTGTCGATCGCAGGTTAGTTCAATGGGTTAAAAGTTTAATTTTTGTATTGCTCTTAGGAGTAGCTAGTTTGGGACTCCTGTTCTTAGCCGTAAATATGGTGTCTCCAGTAGAAGAGGCTTTAGAAGAGGACGATTGATCTAGCCATTCTCAACTAACCTTCTGTGGCTCAACCTCAATTAGACACCCTTTTATGCAATACCAGAACAATCAATTCACGATAATAGGGGCCATGAATTACCCCTATTTCGTCTTGATGTAAGACGACCCTTGAGAGTCCTGATTCCCTAAAACTAGACTGTACATTACATTAAAGTGTAGATAGAAAACTTTCCTCAGGATCGAACTCTAGAGCTTCAAGCAACCTTTGAAGAGATGGGTGCGTCTAAGGACATCTGCATGACGGTGAATGATGGCTATGTTAAGTCTTATAAAAAAATTGAAGCTTCGGCGATGGATTTATCCCGTGATTTCCCTGTGGGTTGCCCTGGGAATTTGGGTGGGGAGTCCCCAAGTGAGCCAAGGGTTTTCGATTTGGGATATTCTTCCAGATGTGATTCAATATGTGCAACTGGCCAGTTTAGGCGATCGCCAGGAAATAGCCTTAGGCAAACAAATTAACCAGCAACTCATTAGCCAAGAAGTCCGAATCTATGACGATCCTGAATTAACGGATTACATTGATCGTATTGGGCAACGGCTGGCGAAAGAAAGTTACCGTCCACCCACATCGAATTATCAGTATACATTCCAAATTGTTGATGATGATTCCGTTAATGCCTTTGCTACCCTGGGCGGCTTTGTTTATATCCACACCGGACTGATGAAAGAAGCTGAAAACGAAGCCGAATTAGCGAGCGTCATCGGCCATGAAATTGCCCATATCACCGAACGTCATGCCATTAACCAAATGCGTCGCGTCGCTCTAACCAATGGGTTAGCCACTGCTGCGGGAGTCGATCAAAGCCAGATCGTGGGCTTAGGAGTAGAAATTGCCATGCGTTTACCCCATTCTAGGGAAGCCGAATATGAAGCCGATCAACTAGGACTGAATATGATCACAGCGGCAGGCTATGCCCAAATTGGCATGGTAGACTTCATGAAAAAATTAGCCAGATCGCCCTCTAGACCCACTTTTCTCAGCACCCATCCCCATGGGAGAGATCGGGTTAAAGCTTTAGAACAGGCGATCGATCCAGAATTTGCCACCATGGGTAATGGACTCGATCAGAATGATTATCAACGTCAAATTGCTGCGTTGAATGGCGGAAGCGGCGATCAGAATTCATCCGATGACGAATTTTGGCCCCTATAGGTTAATACACCACAATCAATCTACAACGCAGGTATGTGTAGGGGCGAAAAATTTTTCGCTCCTACAACCGGAGTCTCATTGCGATTCGAAATGACTATAATCTACGCATCCGGAGCGTCTCCCTGTCCCCCCATTACCAGCGTGTAGCGCTACAGTGCGGTTAACCGAAACAGCCAATCAACCGACAAAATCGTTAATCTAATAATATGAAGCTAAACGGTCAGCATTGACTTAACCTGATATCGCCAGAGTGTGCCCCATGACCAATCCCTATCCATCCGATAAACCTGCAACTCCAGCCCCCTGGAAACAACCTCTCATATACATTACCCTAATGCTCTTTGGCAGTACGCTCACTTTAGTTGGGACTCAGGTTTTATCGCGATCGCCAAATTTATCCACTTCAACTCAACAAACCTCTACGACTCTCTCAGCCCTTCCTTCAACCACAACGACTCCATTAGTGCCTACCAGTAATGATAGTTTTGTCAGTCAGGTTGTACAAAATGTTGGCCCTGCAGTTGTTCGCATTGATGCGTCCCGGATTGTCACGCAACAAGTCCCGGATGTCTTCAACGATCCCTTTTTCCGGCGCTTCTTTGGTGGTACTACCCCCATGCCCCAAGAACGAGAAGTTCGGGGGTCAGGTTCAGGATTTATTATTAATCAAGAAGGTATGATTTTAACCAATGCCCATGTGATTGAGGGCACAGATACAGTGGATGTGACGCTCAAAGATGGGCGCACCTTAGAAGGAAAAGTTTTAGGCACAGATCCAGTCACTGATGTAGCAGTTGTCAAAATTGAGGGAGAAAATCTGCCCACGGTAAAATTGGGGGATTCGGATACCTTACAGCCCGGTGAATGGGCGATCGCCATTGGCAACCCCCTCGGTTTAGACAATACAGTTACCGTAGGCATTATCAGCGCCACCGGTCGCTCTAGCGCCCAAGTGGGGATTCCTGATAAACGAGTGAGCTTTATTCAAACCGATGCAGCCATTAACCCCGGTAATTCTGGTGGTCCCCTACTCAACCAAAATGGGGAAGTTATCGGTATCAATACCGCCATTATTCAAGGGGCCCAAGGTTTAGGCTTTTCCATTCCCATCAATACAGCCCAAAACATTGCCGATCAACTGGTCACCAAAGGTCAAGTAGACCATCCCTACCTCGGCATTCAAATGGTCACCCTAACGCCAGATCTGCAAAAAGAAATTAATCAAAATCCGAATAGTGGCTTTAAGATCTCCGCAGAGCAGGGAGTTTTAATTGTCCAAGTCATGCCCCAATCGCCAGCCGCTCAAGCCGGTATCCGCGCTGGAGATGTGATTACCGAAATCGATGGCAAACCGATGAGGGAAGCCACAGATATTCAACAAGCGGTACAAAATACCCAAGTGGGTAGTTCTTTGAACGTGTTAATCCGTCGTGGAGATCAGTCTTTACCTTTAACTGTCCGTCCAGGAGTCTTTCCAGCTCAATAGCGTGCAGTGCTATAGTAGCGGGTAGGGCATAGAGTTGTCGAACGTCCTCTACCCTCCCTTACTATGTATTTTCCCCATCATTCGATGATATTAATCATGTGATTCGATCGCAGATTCGGATCGGCCCAGGAGCAAATCAGGCCTGTGGGGCCCGGATCAACGAGGTGAACCGGTTGACTTCTAATCCATTGGCCAGCAATAGATAGGCGCAATTCAAACAGTTGCACCGCTCCTAAACGGCGAATGCCTGGGACTTGTTGCAATAAGGCGATCGCATCGGACATATAGGCGGGTTGACCGAGGGGCCAACCGTTACCTCCTGGACCACCGGTTAGGGGATTAAAGAAGCGATAGAGGGTTACATTAAGAGTGTGCAGGAGTTCTGTTTGCGCTTCTGGGGTGCGATAGCTGGGGTCTAGGGAGACCTCGGTTTGCACGGAAAGTCCCACATATTCGGGTTCTAAAAGTTCTACCTGCACGCCCAATAAGCGCCGTTCATCTAGGTAGGCCATGAGTTTGCGATGCAAGGGAGGGCTGAGGCGAAACTGTTCGGGAGGGATGCCAACTCCTTGTGCGATCGCCTGTCGGTTGCAGTCGGGAACCACCAAGAGTTGCACGGTTCCTGGTTTTTTGGGGTTAGTGGGTAAACAAGTGGTGCGGGCGATCGCCCCATCTCCTCCTAAAATCGTCAAAGATTCAAAGTCTTCTGGAGTCACCGCGCGATCGCGCGTTCGCAACATTTGAGGCACGCGCATGGCTGCTTGTTCAATGGTTTCTGCTTCCGTCCCATTGCGAGCTGGAATCAGATTGACCACATTGGCGACATAGGGAACCGCAGATTTCAGCGTATTCAGACTGCGATCTTCTACATTGCCTCGCAACCCCCCTCCAGTGCGATAGCGGCTCATTTGCACGGTTGCCCCTCTGGGGGGTATGGCTCCATATTGGTGTTCCATGCTGGGGGGTTGGAGCGGGGGGCGATCCTGTCCCTGTTGCAGAATAGCGCGGATATCCTTAGCCTGCTTGAGTTGGGCAGGTTCCCGGATCAGGGGGCCAAACTGGAGCGTACCGGTAAGGGAATCAATCAGATAATGCAGATCGCTTGGACTAGAATTAGAAAAGTCAGTCACTTCTTGCCATCGTTGAGGAGTTGCCCCTGGAGGCGTGACGATCAGATATTCGTCTTCTTGACGGTCGAGAATGGGCGATCGCCGCAGTTGGAATCGTTGCCCCGGTTCTCCATTACTGTTACCCAGGAGGTCATTTTCGATCAGTTCGCATTGGGTAGCTTCCGTGGTTCCGCCAATGGCTTTGACTCCAATACCGATGATTTGTGGCGATCGCGTGTAGCTTGGTTGACTCAGGCGTGGTGTCGCATAAACACAGCGCAACCATCGCCCTTGATAGGCGGTAAATTGGGCTACTGGAAAATTCAAGGGTAGATGTAACGTAATATCGACTCCCTGTAAGGGATTTCCTCCTCGTTGGGCAATGTCCGCGAAGCTAAAGCCTTGGGTTTCATCATCCGATTCTTCAAGTAGCACTGGCTGCCAATACTGACCATTCCAGGCTTCCCAGCGTCGCGGGGGGTCAGTGGGGTCAATGCCTGTAGGAGTCGCTTCTTGTCCTTTTAATGTAAGAATGATTACATTTCCATCCAAGGATTCTTGGGGATCGAAGACCAGATAGAAACAATTCCCTGCTTGGGGTTGAGCGTTGAAAAGGGGCAATTCGGGGCCAGACCACTCCCCTGTGGGGGTCAGATTCCAGAGATGGGTAAAGCGATCGCGTAAAATTTGCGGCGTTTCCTCGATTTGCTCGGCTCCCAGAAAATGGTTAATCTGAGGATTACCGATTGTTAGAGGGCGATCGGTACTAAATACAATGGGGTCAAGTCCCGGTTGACGCTCCGTTGCCACCTCAATCCCCGCCGGTATCGTATAAGACTCTGGCAAATCCGACACCAAATAAAACGTTACTTCTGTTGTCGCTGGATTCGGCGGTTCTAAGCGAATACCGAGCAATTCTAAGAATAAAATATAATTGCGCCGAGGCAGTTGGTTAAACCGTAGCAGCATTTGATGGGTTAACCAGGCAAACATTTCAATCATGGTAATGCCTGGATCGCTCGGATTATGATTCGTCCATTCTGGACAATAGCGTGGAATTCTCAACAGACATTCTTCGATCAAATCTTGATATTCTCGGTCATCTAAATTCGCCTTCGGTAATTTGGGTAAGAAATCAAAAACCATAATCAATTCCTGTCTGCAAGAATTTAAACAAAAGAAAGAAACGAAGACCGTTAATGGTGTAAATCTACCGATTGATCGCTTTATTATTAGCGGATTCAAAAGGCAGATCCCAAATTAAGGTAACCCTATGGGAATAGTCATACCCCTCACTTAGTCTACCTCTTAGAACCTCGAAAAGAAAATAGTCCTACTGGAACTCATCAAGCCTTACAACAGAACAAGCTGGGGGGATAGGGAGATCTAAAGATAAACTTGGCTGAGAATATAGCGTAGGCGATCGTAATCATCTTTGAGAAGTAGACTCAAGTTTCGCCCTGCTTGTACTAACCAGGAGTGTTCGGTATGGCGCAGTTGGTAAATCGTTCTCAAGGTAGCTGCAATCAGCGCATCAACTGGTGTTCCAGGAATTTCGAGTAAAATGCGAATAAAATCAAAGTCCTCGCTAAAGCGAATCACTTCATCCGGATGACATTGATAGACCGCTTGGTGAATTTGTGGAGGACGTGGGGGTAAATGCTGATAAACTCTGGAGCGAGAAATTGCTGACTCCAGGGTTTCAAATCCGACGATCGCGGCTCGAAACTCAGTTTTAAGCATGGCAAAAATCTGCGGCTGCTCTGCTCGCAGTTGTTCTAGGGATAATCCCAAAGCTCTAGCACGATGAATTGAATCAATGGGAGTAGTGGTGGCATGATACACCACTGCATAAACCCAATAGCCTGTATCTGGTTCTGCGGAGCGTTCAGGAGTGACACCGAGCGATCGCACAAAAGAACCAAATGCTGGCATCATGGGAAAATTGAGATCTTCCGGTTCCAGACATTGGGCTAAAAATTCCGAGGTTGCCGTTTCGATCACCTCAGCAATATGATTTTCAGGGCGATCGTTGATGGCAGTTTGAGTTAAGGGTAAGCGCATAGAGTGACAACAGAGGGATCGTATTGGTGTTTAAAAATAATTAGGATTACTAAGACAGTGAATCAGGATCGATACTGAGTTGTCGAAGCTTATCCCGTAATTGCTGTAACTCCAATTCGGCTTGGTCTGCGCGTTGTTGTTGGAGATTGCACTCCGACTCAGCTTGCTCGGCCCGTTCGCTCGGTGTCGGTATCCACTCCCCAGTTTGATTGTAGAAGCGCAACCACCGCCCTTCTACTCCCTCATACACCCCTTGCCATAACCCCAATCCTAAGCCTAATGCTTCTAACCATACTTTCTTTTGAGATAATTCCAATGGTTCGTATTTTTCACCTTTGAGGACAAATCCCCGGAACTGATTTTGATAGAGATCGTAAGTCACATAATAGGGAACCTGTAAAATTTTCTCGTATACTTCCCATTTGGTTGGTGGCTTTTTCTCTTTACGCTCTGTGCGTCCTAAGTCTTCATCTTCTGTTCCTGGAGACGCTAATTCAACCACCAGAAAGGGACTGATTTGTTCTTGCCAGATCACATAGCTTAGACGTAACTCCTGTTGAGTACGGCTACGCTTGGCTCCCAAAACCACAAACCAATCCGGGCGTTTGTGCCATAGGGTATGTTCGCTGTCATAGTAGAGGTTAAGATCGCTGGCAATAAAATAGTCATCCTCACGGTAGCGGGGAGATTGACAAGTTTGAGTTAATAAATCCGGTTGGTAATCGTGAAACTCATCCGGCAATCCAGGTTCCTCCGGGTCTTCGCTGGGTAAATCATACATCGTTGGCAGAGATTTCTGCTTGGGATTGGGATACAGTTGAACCATGGCTTTACAGAGAACCGCTTATGGAGGTGGAAAACCTAAAAACAGCCAGTAGGGTGGGCAAGGTACCGTAAAAATGGTTTTCCCATTACCTATTACCCATTACAGCACTTCGCGCGGTAATGCTTGCCCACCCTACAGATGATTGGCAATTATAACTATTTTACTTTTTACTCGTCGGATCGACGATTTCCAACTCTCCTAGTCGGAAGGTGACCAACTTATCCCAGTTTCCCCCTTCAAAGAGTACTGCTGCTTTACCATCGGTTACCCGTTGTACTTGGCCGGTAAAACCATAATAGGTATCTCCCATATTTTTTACCCGTACTGCTACACCTGGTAAGATCATTCTTTTTTACCTCAATCGATAAAATACCCATTAAAACTTTAGCCGATGTCGGTGATTGGCTACTGCTTCCACCAAGCCGATCGCCAAAAAATTCGTCAGTAGAGCCGATCGCCCATAACTCATCCAAGGTAACGGAATTCCGGTAACTGGGGCAAGGCCAATGGTCATGCCAATATTCACCATCACCTGAAACACAATCATCGATAATACCCCGATCGCCAGCAAGGAACCAAAGTTATCCTTTGCATTTTGGGCAATCATCACTAACCGCAGACAAATTAACCAAAAGACCAATAACAGAATCGTTGCGCCAATAAATCCCAACTCCTCACCCACAGCCGAAAAGATAAAATCCGTGTGTTGTTCGGGAATAAAATGCAGTTGGGTTTGGGTTCCCTGATTTAACCCTGTGCCGTGAAGTTGTCCTGAACCAATAGCAATCCGAGATTGAATGAGATGATACCCTCCGCCTAGGGGGTCTTTTTCTGGGTTGAGAAATAAAATTAAGCGGTCTTTCTGATAATCCTTCAGCAGTCCCCAAAAGACCTCACCCAGGAATCCAAAGGCCGTACTCAGAGCAACTGTAACGCCAGCTCCGATACGCGGCCAAGGTAAACTTGTCCAAGCTAAGAGGGCTAGTAAGCCTACCCAAGCAAACCAGGCTGGAAGATAAAGATTAAATAGGATCGCTGAGATCATTGGAGAGATCAGTAAAATCAGCCAACTGGGATTGGTATTAGCCCAGTACAGCATTCCCAAGGCGATCGCCCCAAACACGAGGGAAGTTCCTAAGTCAGGTTGCAGAAACACCAAACCCCAAGGAACGCCTACAATAGCGAGAGTTTTGAAGAGGCTCGATAGGGTTGAAGCTCCCTTACTGTGGAGCAGAGAAGCTAAGGTAATAATTACCCCCAATTTAGCAAATTCTGAGGGCTGAATATTAAACCCACCAATCGTAATCCATCGTTGCGCCCCTAAAGCCGTTGTCCCAATAAAAATAACCGCTAATAAGGAAACATTAGTAATACCATAGATCACCCATTGCCACTGGATAAGTTGCTGGTAGCGCCAACGGGAAATAAATAGGGCTAGAATACACCCAATCCCCCCAATAATCCAATGTTGCAGCCAATCAGTATATTGAAGATTGAGCTGGGTTGAGCGAATCATGATCCCACCAAACAGGGTTAAGCCAATCACCAGAATCAGCAATAGCCAATCTAAATTTTTCCAACTATTGAGTATAGACAGCCAGCGAATTCTAGAACCTGAATTAGCAGAATAAAATAGAGATCTACGCATAAGGTAAGGAGTAATAGGTAATGGGTAATCGGGAATAGGTCATGGGTAATGGTGACCAGTTAAGACGATTTTCTGATTCCTTATTTCCTATTCCCTATTCCCTTGACAAAAGGATAAGTTATCTGGTGAGGACAGCGACAGAGATTTTAGCCGCGATCGCCTTAGCGACCTTGACTAACGCTTGAGCTGAAGCCGATTCAGGATCGCTGACCACAATGGGTACGCCGCGATCGCCACCTTCCCGTAAACCTATTTCTAGGGGAATACAACCGAGCAGGGAAACACCGAGTTCTTCTGAGGTCTTTGCACCCCCTCCCGAACCAAAAATGTCATATTGGCGATCGGGCAGATCCGGCGGGATAAAATAACTCATATTTTCCACCATTCCCAGCACTGGAACCCCCATCTGTTCAAACATTTTCAGCCCCTTACGCGAATCGAGAAGGGCCACATTTTGGGGTGTGGTTACAATAATGGCCCCTACCATGGGAACCGCTTGAGTCAAGGTTAATTGGGCATCTCCAGTTCCAGGAGGCATATCCACAATCAGATAATCTAACTCACCCCAGTCCACTTGATAGAGGAATTGGCGAATCACCCCATTGAGCATGGGGCCGCGCCAAACCACCGGTTGGTCTTTTTCGATCAAAAAGCCCATGGAAACCAGCTTCACCCCATGATTAAAAGCCGGTTCTAGGACTTCTTTGCCCCCTCTATCTTGTACCATCACCTTCGCTGAGTCTAAACCCAACATAGTCGGGGCATTGGGGCCATAAATATCAGCATCAATTAACCCAACTTTGGCCCCAGTTTGGGCTAAAGCGACGGCCACATTCACTGCCACCGTACTTTTGCCCACTCCCCCTTTACCACTGGAAATGGCAATAATATTTTTCACGCCCTCAATCCCTTGGCGATCGGGTAAGGTATTCTTGAATTGGGGCGTTTCTGCTGTCACCTCAATATTCACCGCTTGAACCCCTGGGAGCTGTTTCACCGCTTTCGTACAGTCTTCGACAATAAATTCCCGCAGTGGACAAGCGGGAGTAGTCAGCACCAAAGTAAAATTCACATTTCCCTGGGCATCAATCTCAATCTGGCGAATCATATTCAATTCCACCAAACTTTTCCGCAGTTCTGGGTCTTCCACAGGTCGCAGGACTTCTAAAACGGATTGGGGATCAAGGGTCAAAGTCATAAGGATTTGCTATTGGCTGTTGATTATTCCGACGTTACTTATCAAATCTTAACGCCCTTGGGCAGTTCTCATCGGTTTTCATACGGGTTGACTTAAAATCCAAAATCTACCGAGTTTCCTGGATGGGTTTTCTTTCCAGGGCCACCTTGAAGAGCCGCCTTCTCTGCTGCTTTGGCTAGAGCTTCGGCGACTTTGGCTGCATAGGGACGAATAAACGACCAAATCAGAGGAGAGAGCCATCCGCGCAGGGTGACTGAATAGGAGATGCGAGTGCCCCAAACCGTTGATTCAACTTGGTAGATCATCCTCTCTTCAATTCCGGGCATCGCCAAAATTCTAATGCTTAAGAGTTCTCCGGGTCTGACTCGTTCGACAAAAATGCGAATTGGAATGGGGCAAAACCGAGTCACGGCCCTAAAAATTAGCCCCGGTTTGGGAACCAAACCCCTAGGGACATTGGTTCGTGCTAAGAGGGGATGCCAAGAGACATCAGCGAAATCAACAACAGTTTGCCATAGATCGTCAACCGAAGCTGAACTAATGACACGATAGGTTTTGGCTAGGGTACAGCGAACTCTACGACTCTTGCGGCCCAATAGCTTAGACAAAAAATCTGGCATTGTCTATTCAATACTCACACTAAAAAATAAAGAAATCATTGATACACTTAGGTTTGAGCAGGATTAGGCGGGTTTTAATGTCAACGGGGAGTGGGTCATTCACGCTAGGGTAACATTGCCAGTGAGATCTGCGGATCGTGGATTAAGAATTATTTCAGTTTACCAGCGCCCAACGGTATATTATGGGTCTAAGGCTTGTTCCAAGTCGATTTGAGATACTACAATCAACCCAAAAGTCCACAATTCCTAATAGAGAAGGTAGACGATCAAAATGGAGCAAAGAACACACGAAACGGAAGATGGAACAACAGTTATTGTTTTAACGCCAACTGGACGTTTAGATATCACTACAGCCTGGCAATTTCGTTTGAAACTACAGGAATGTATTTCTAAGCTCAGTAGGCATGTGGTGGTAAATCTGGGTCAAGTAAACTTTATTGATAGCTCAGGCCTAACGTCTTTGGTCGCTGGGATGCGGGATGCGGAGAAGGTTAAAGGATCTTTTCGCATCTGTAATGTTCATCCGGAAGCTAAGTTGGTGTTTGAAGTGACGATGATGGATTCTGTATTTGAAATTTTTGAAACAGAAAATGATGCACTAGAAGGGGTTCCCAGGGTTGCAGGATAATTGGGGCAAAAGGGTCTGACAAATGTGTTTGAGTCACTAGGAGAGGAGACAGTCCGCTTTCTGGAAGCAATTGTCTTAAACTCCTGGTGACGGGACTTTGATGCTGGTTTTTGGGGAAAACCTTGGCAAAGTGACCTTTAGGCGCGAGAATAGAATCACCCACTCTTGATAATTGTAGCTGTGAATACTGTCCGCACTGTTTCCGATACTAAGCGAGCGTTTTATACTAACCATACCCGGCCCATTAATTCTATCTACCGCCGTGTGGTGGAAGAATTGATGGTAGAGATGCATTTGCTGTCGGTCAATGTGGACTTTGAGTATGACCCCATTTATGCTCTTGGGGTTGTTTCGTCCTTTGACCAATTTATGGAGGGATATTCACCAGAGGGTGAAAAAGCATCTATTTTTGCAGCGTTGTGTCAAGCATTGGAGAGCGATGTCAATGTTTATCGGGCAGAGGCTCAACAGGCTCAGGAACAGATTAAGGATTGGTCTGGAGAGGCTGTGGTTGCTCTGGTTTGCGATCCGCATCAGGGTGATGGTGCGGATGCTCTGCGAGGGCGCTTGAAGGCGATCGCCGATAATCCTAAGTTTAAATATAGTCGTTTGTTTGCGATTGGTTTGTATACGCTCGTCTCTACGGTTGATTCTGAACGACTCCAAACTGAGGAGAGTCGTAACCAAACGTTGGAAAAGATTGCCCAGGGATTGGGACTTTCTTTGGAGAAATTGCAAAAGGATATTGAGTTGTATCGGTCGAATTTGGAAAAGGTGAAGCAAGCTCAGGCAGTAATGAAGGATATTTTGGAGGCTGGACGTAAAAAACGCCAAGAGCGAGCTTTGCAAAAAGAGGAAGAAAGGGAATAGGGAATAGGGAATGGGGATGTGTGCTCCCTTCAACTCTACTCAGGGAGCATAAACGCGGAGATTAACCCTTACCCATGACTTATTAACCATGACTTCTCACAATATTCTAGAGGGCAAAGGTTACTGGCTCTCTAATGCCCAAGTTCCTCTGTCTTTGTTTCTGCCCAAACATTGCCCTCCTACGGTTACACCTAATTCAGAAAAATTGGTGCGGGTAGATATCTGTATCGAAGAGGGCATGATTACTAAAATTTGTGCCAGTGGCGATCGCCCCCCAAGCCATGAAAATGATGTCTATGATATGAAGGGAGGTCAAGTCTGGCCGACTTTTGTTGATATCCATACTCATCTGGATAAGGGCCATATTTGGCATCGTAGCCCTAACCTTGAGGGTACATTCGAGGGGGCGATCGCTGCTTCTGGAGAAGATGGCGATCGCTATTGGACGGCCGAAGATCTCTATCGGCGTATGAATTTTGCCCTAAAGTGTAGTTATGCCCACGGAACCCAAGCTATCCGCACCCATCTCGACTTGAGAGGTGAAGAAACTAAAGTAACTTGGGACGTTTTTCAAGCTCTCCGGGAAGAATGGCAAGGGAAACTTGAATTACAAGCAGTGAGCTTAAGCACGTTAGATGAGTTATGTACTCCAGAAGGACAACAGTTAGCGGATCGCTTGGCAGAAATAGGCGGAATTCTAGGGGGAATGCCCCTCATGAATCCTAATTTTGAGAGTCAAATTTATCAAGTTTTGTCCATGGCTAAAGAGCGTAATTTAGACCTGGATTTCCATACTGATGAAAGTTTGAATCTAGAAGCGCGTACCCTTTATCAAGTCGCTAAAATGGCTCTCAAATATAAATTTGAGGGTCAAATTACCTGCGGTCATTGTTGTAGTTTAGCCGTACAAACTCCAGAAATTGTCCAAGAAACCCTAAACGCAGTCAAAGCAGCAGAAATTTCCATTGTCAGCTTACCAATGTGCAATCTCTACCTGCAAGACCGGCAACCAGGAAAAACCCCCACCTATCGCGGTTTAACCTTAGTTCAGGAAATGCAAAAGATGAGAATTCCGGTCATGTTCGCCTCTGATAATTGTCGCGATCCGTTTTTTGCCTTTGGCGATCATGACATGTTAGAAGTCTTTAATCAAAGTGTGCGAATTGCCCATTTAGATATTCCTTATGGCAACTGGCCGCAAGCAGTCACCACAATTCCAGGTAAAATTATGAAGTTACCTAATCCAGTAGCGATCGCTGTCGATTTACCTGCTAACTTAATTCTCTTCAAAGGACGGCGATTTACTGAACTTTTAGCCCGTTCCCAACATGACCGTATTGTATTGCGTAATGGTAAACCCATTGATACAACTTTACCCGACTATGCCGAATTGGATAAGCTCTGAACACCTGCATCTTAGCTATAGCTTCTTCCGATGAGAGAAAAAAGCGGTACACTATAGCTGTACGCTGGCTAAGTACAGTCAGGCTGGAGATAAGCGATCGCCATGACAAACCAAGACCTAATCATATCTACCCTTGATGGTGGTAACTTTAGCGCCTATGTTTCTGAACCCCCTGGAGGAAACGGCCCAGGATTAATCGTCATTCAAGAAATTTTTGGGGTGAATGCTATCATGCGTCAGATAGCAGATGAGTACGCTAGTTTGGGCTATCTGGCTGTAGTTCCCGATTTGTTTTGGCGACTCGAACCCAACATTGAGCTAGAACCTGACAATCAAGAAGATTTAGCTAAAGCCTTTAGTCTTTACGAGCAGTTTAATGAAGATCAAGGCGTAGACGATCTGATCGCTACCTTAGAAGCAGTCAAAGCCTTACCGAGTTGTAGCGGTAAAGTCGGAACCCTAGGATTTTGTCTGGGGGGAAAACTGGCCTATTTAATGGCCACGCGATCGCTGGCTGATTGTAATATCTCCTATTATGGGGTGGGTATTGATAACAATCTCCATGAACAAGAGCAGATTAAAACCCCCCTGATGCTTCACCTAGCAGAATTGGATGAATATGTCAGTCCCGATGCCCAAACTCAAATGATCTCTAGTCTCCAAGACCATCCTCAAGTTATTCTACATCGCTACTTAGGTGTAAATCATGGCTTTAGTCGGGTGAACTCCACTGCCTATGTTAGCGAAATCGCTCAACAAGCGGGCGATCGCACTCTACAATTCTTGCAGCAACATCTAAAACCGTGATCTCCGAAGGTGAACATGGCATCATTTATTAACATCAATCCCCAACTCCTAGACGATCAAGACCTCCGACTCACAGAAAAACAAAAAGAAGAGATTTGGAGCCGTTTTCCCGAACCTGTTGATGGTCATTACTATGCTGATGCCATCTTTGAAGGGGGAGGAGTACGAGGTATTGCCCTATTAGGAGCCTTACGCTGCTGTGAAGATTTGGGCATTCAATGGAAAAAGCTGGCTGGAACCTCTGCGGGTTCATTAACCGCAGCTTTTTTAGCAGCTAGTTTTCCGATTAATAAACTCGAAGAGATCTTGAGTAGCATCGACTATAATGGCATCTTCTCTCAAAAAACTAGCCCCTTCATTTTCAATGGCGATCCCAGCGACGACCTCCAAGCACCTTTATCGATGATCATCTCTTTATTATTGACCCAACAACTCGGTCAATATTCCTCAGATCCCTTCCGAGACTGGATTGCTAAAACCCTTAAATCCAGGGGAATTGAAACGTTTACTGATGTCAAACGCCTCGATCCCCAACGAGAACTGAAGATTGTCGTCTCCAATATCACCCACTGCGAAATGTGGGTTCTGCCTGACGATCTCAATCCCAATTCTGCTCGACTTAACAAAGACCAACAAAGCCATCGCCAAGCTATTCTACAACAGCATAATCTCAAGCATTACCAAGACTTTAGTATCGCTGAAGCCGTGCGCTTATCTTCGAGTATTCCTTTATTTTTCCAACCCGAAAAACTCGGTAATGCTTTTATTCTCGATGGTGGTTTGCTCAGTAACTTCCCTTTGTGGATTTATGACCGCCCTTCCGGCGATCCCCTGAACCCTCCTAAATGGCCTACGTTTGGCTTTCGCTTAATCGATCAAACCCTGAATCCACCTAAAATTAACAATGCCCTTGATCTATTTACTGCTTCCCTGCGATCGATGGCTAATGCCAGAGACCGATACCATGTACGCCATGGTGACCAAGGTCGGGTGATTAATATCGATGTCACCAAAGCCAAAGTCACGACTACCGAGTTTTCCCTTAGCTCGGAGAAGAAGGTCAAACTCTATCGCTTGGGATACAAACAAACTAAAGACTTTTTCCTCCACCATTGGGACTGGACGCGCCATTTGAAGGAGCGAGGATTTTGCTGAAAGAATTCCCCGCTTCCCTTGCCTTTCTCGGCTCAATTTGTTATCATAGGTAAGGCTTTCCTTGGAGAGGTGGCTGAGTGGTCGAAAGCGGCAGATTGCTAATCTGTTGAAGGTATTAATACCTTCCGAGGGTTCAAATCCCTCTCTCTCCGTCTGAAATAATCCTAGGTAGAGAGCGACTCTCACCCTCAGAAGGGGTTCAATACCTTTCGCAATCTACACACATATTTCACACAAACTCATCCTACACCACTCCAAAAGAGTGCAGGGTAAATAGGTCATAGAAATAGAGAAAACTTATTCATAGAAACATTGCCATAGAATTCCATCAATACATCAGTCACATGACAGTCGTACGACCATCAC